>JACOTZ010000079.1 GCA_016178155.1 Acidobacteriota bacterium | reverse complement strand
TCGAATCCGCCGTATGTGTCCTGCGAGGACCGCGGCGGGCTGCAGAGGGAAGTGCGCGATTATGAACCCCCGGCGGCCTTGTATGCGGGTTCGACGGGTAACGAGATCTATGAAAGGCTGATCCACGACTCCGAGCGCACGCTGCGGCCGGGCGGCATGCTGGTGATGGAGCTGGGCTACCGGTCGCTCGAGCCGGTGCGCGCTCTGCTGGGTCCAGCCTGGGACGAGCTGGAGGTCGCTACCGATCTCGCGGGCATTCCGCGGGTGCTGGCGGCGCGATTCAAGGGGTGAAGACCGTCGGTCTTTCGACTTTGCCGACGACTTGATCGCCATTTCTGTTGCCCTACAGCAAGCTGTAAAATACGCTCATGAGCACGGGCCGTTATGTCCGCTGGCAGGACGGCGAATATGGCTCGGTTACCTGGAACAGTTCCCTGACTATCTCACGCAGGGCGAAACGTTGAGCGAGTTCGAAGAGAACCTTCGTGACTTATACAAGGATTTGACCAGTGGTGAGATACCCTCCGCAGCGTTGCCGAGCTTTCCGTGGAATGAAGCGGATTGATCTGATCCGCAAGCTGAAAGAAGCCGGATGTGTGCTGATCCGGCACGGCGGTGAGCGCGATCGGCACCAAAATCCGACGACCGCCACAGCCCAACCCGTTCCGCGCCATCGTGAGATCAAGGATTTCCTCGCGAAGTACATCCTGCGGAACCTGAGCATCGAATGAAGACCTACTTCCACGTCGACATGGATGCGTTCTTCGTTTCGGTGGAGGAGATCTTCGACCCCAGCCTGAAGGGCAAGCCCGTGGTGGTGGGCGGCGGGCCGGACCAGCGCGGCGTAGTATCGGCGGCGTCTTACGCTGCCCGAAAATTCGGCGTGCATTCGGCCATGCCGCTGCGGACTGCCTACCAGCACTGCCCGCATGCCATCTTCCTCGAGGGCCATCCGCACCGCTATCGCGAGTATTCCGAGAAAGTCTTCCGGGCGCTGAACCGGTTTTCTCCCCAGGTGGAGATGGCCTCCATCGACGAAGCCTATCTGGACCTGACCGGCACCGAGCGGTTGCACGGCCGGCCGCTCAAGGCCGCGCACGAGCTGCACGAAGCGATCCGGCGTGACACGGCGCTGAACTGCTCGATCGGGATCGCGACCTCGCGGATGCTGGCAAAGGTGGCGTCGGACCAGGCGAAGCCGAATGGGATCCTGTGGATCCTGCCGGGCCAGGAAGCGGCGTTTCTCGCGCCGCTCGACGTGCGCAAGCTCCCCGGTGTCGGCAAGGTCACCGAGCGGCGGCTCGCGGAATACGGCATTCGCAAGGTTGGCGACGTTGCCAGACTCGAGCCCGCTTTTCTCGAACGCCACTTGGGCGAGTGGGGCGCCGCTCTCGCGGGCAAGGCACAGGGCCTGGATGCGGGCGGGTGGTTCGAGGGCGAGGTCGGGGCGCGCGAGGACCCAAAGTCGATCAGTCACGAGCACACCTTCGCCGAGGACACAACCGACGCCGAGCTGCTGGAGTCGACCCTCGCCAAGCTCTCGCAGATGGTGAGCCGGCGGTTGCGCGAGCACGAGCTGCATGCGCGCACCGTGCAGCTCAAGCTGCGGTATTCGGATTTCTCGACGATCACGCGGGCGCTGACGCTGGAGCGAACCACCCAGCTCGATATCGACCTGATCGAGCATTCCCGGCTGCTCTTCCGCCGGAACTGGACGGGCGAGGCGGTGCGGCTGCTGGGCGTACAGGCTTCCTCGCTCGATCGCGATGAAGGGCAACTGGATCTGTTCGAGGGCGAGCGCACCCGGCGCTGGCGCAAGGCGCTCGGCGCGGTGGACCAGTTGCGGGACAAGTTCGGGGAGAGTGTGGTGTCGGTGGCCTCCGGGCTCAAGGGCGTTTACGAGGAGAAGACGCACGAGAATCCCGCCGGACTGCCGGGCCGGCGGCGCCGCAAGGAGTAGGATAAGAGGCATGGGCGTGAAGACACTTCTGACTGCGGAAGATCTCGAGCAGATGCCCGACGACGACCTCCTGCACGAACTCGATGAAGGGGAGTTGGTCACGCTGACATTTGCAAGTTGGGGCCACGGCGATATTCAGCAGCGGTTGATCGGGGCCATCCGGGACTACTTGAAGGCGAATCCAGTCGGCAGAGTGCTTCCGAATGTCGGATTTGTGCTGCATCGTAATCCCGATACGCTGCGAGCTCCCGGCGTCGCATTCGTCAGATCCGGCCGGGAACTTGGCCCACGGCACAAGGCCGCTGAGCTTGCGCCGGACTTGGCGGTTGAGATCATCTCGCCGTCGGAGCGTGCGGGCCAGATCCGGCGAAAGGTCGAGCAATACCTGGCGGCCGGAACCCGTACGGTGTGGGTCATCTATCCCGAATCCCGGAACGTGGATGTGTACCAGGCGGGCGGGTTTCGCGTATTATCTGAAAGCGGCACGCTTGAGGAGCCCGATCTGCTCCCCGGCTTTTCGATGCCCGTGCGCGAACTCTTCGAATAGCGCGCCGATACACTGGTAGTAGTGTTCCCGCATTTCGTTCCGGCGCTTTTACTGATGTCCGCGCCGGTTTCCCCGGATCCCGTAGAAGCCGGCCTCAGGCAGCTCACCGCCGTTTTTTCGATTCTCGTGGAGCATGCCGCGGACCCGGTCAACAGCGACCAGGCTTTTTACCAGGGAGCGATTCCGGGCATGCTGCGGCGGCTCGATCCGTACAGCGCGTTTTTCGACCCGCAGCAGTTCGAGCAACTGAAGGAGCTGGAAAAATCGACGCGCAAAGGTTTCGGCACGGTGGTGTCGCTGCTGCCGGGGCGGGTCATCATTCTGCAAGTGATGCCGGGTACACCGTCGGCGCGCTCGGGACTGCTGCCGGGCGACGAGATCCTGGGATTGAACGGCTACGCGCTCAGCCGGCTGGACATTGACCAGCTCGTGCAACTGCTGACCGAAGCGCGGCAGCATAGGTCGCTCATAGACGTACGGCGGCCCGGCAATGCGCGATTGCTGACCTTCACTCTGACACCTGAGGACGTGGAGGCACGCAGCGTGGATCGCGTGTTCCATCTGCGGCCGGGGATCGGCTACGTGCGGGCCACCAGCTTCGACCTGCCGACGGGGCGGCAAATCCGGGAAGCGATCGAAAAACTGGGCGGGGCGGCGCTTAAGGGCCTGGTACTCGATCTGCGGAACAACCCCGGTGGGCTGATGCCGGCGGCGCTCGAAACAGCGGCGCTCTTCCTGCAGCCGAAGCAGTTGATCCTGAGCATCCGCGGCCGCGCCGGCAAAGGCGAGGAGGTCCCGGCGCCGGACAAAAACGAGCCATACTCTTTCCCGCTGGCGGTGTTGGTGAACGGCAAGACCGCGAGCGCGTCCGAGATTGTGGCGGGGGCCCTGCAGGACCACAAGCGCGGCGTGATCCTGGGCGAGCGTAGCTTCGGCAAGGGAATGGTCCAGGGCGTGTTTCCGCTTTCCGCGGGAACCGGGCTGGCATTGACGACCGCGTTCTACTACACACCCGGCGGGCGATCGATTCAGAAGCAGGTCCAAGGGCAGCTCGAGGGCGCAACGACGCGGACCGATCAGGGCGGAATCCAGCCGGACCGCGTGGCCTATCCCGAGGCAATGAACCGCCTGCGGGCAGCGCTCGACGGCACCGGGTCGTTCACATCGTTCGCGACCGAGTATCTGAGCCGGCACCCGAAGGTGACCGCGGATTTCGAGGCGACCGGCGATCTGGTGGACGAGTTCAAAGTAATGCTGTCGCAGCGCGGAATACAGCCGCCGCTGTCGGAGTGGTCTCCGGAGCTGGACTGGATCCGCTTCCGGCTGAAGCAGGAGATCCTCAACCAGGCGCTGGGAGTCGAAAAGGGCGACGAGGTGGAAATGCGCCGCGACCCCGTGGTGCAGGCGGCGCTCGAAGAGCTGTCGCGCACGTAGCCCGAGGCTCCCCAGCCTCGCAGTGAATCATTAGTGCTGCGACAGGAGACATCGACGATTCCCCGCGATTGGCAACAGCGTGGGAGCGAACGACAAATCCCATGGCGGAAGCGGCCAGGTATTGGTTATGGGTCAAATACAGGCCGCGTTCGACAGCAACCCGAGAAGGCCGCGCAGTCGCAAGGCGCCCGTTTGCGAGTGCATCGCAGTTGATGTGCAGTGTCAGGGCCGCGCGAGAACTTCGCGACGGACCGGTCACCGCGGCCGAGCCGTGGCGGCTGGCGAGGGCGGCGCGGCAAGAGGGCGCATGTGCCGACTGGAACCCCTTCTGCTCAACCGCCGCACCCCGAGCTCGGCTGCAGGCATCCGGAACCGTGTCGACCGTCCCGAGCGGGATGGTCCGGTGAGCATTCGAACGGTTGATGCAGTTCGCCGGCAACACCGTCACTGATCACGGGAGCGCCAATCCCGACAACGATTTTCGCTTCGACTCCACGCTCGGGACCAGCTTTCTGAGCCACGAGCGTCAGAAGGTGTGAAATATTCGAAAAAACCATTTCCGGCCTCCAATGTTTGCATTCGGTTAGCCTGTGGAGAAGAGGCCCGAAATCAATTTTTTCACACCTTCTCAGCAAGCGGTCCATTTCATGCATTCGAGCATTTTGGCCCGAAGTACCAAGGTCGCGCTACAGCCGCCCTATTCCTGCTCTTCCACTACGGCCTGGATGGTCACCGGCGCGTTCCCTTCCAGCCTGTTATTGACGAACAGGTAGGCGGGCTCGCGGCGCGTGCGGGCCCGGCCGATGAGCTGGCGCAGCGCATCGCGCGTCTTCGGATGCTCGTCCTGCACGCGGTCGTAGGGCTGAAACCTGCGCACGGCTTCCTCGTAGGTGCGGCCGGCGCGCAGCAGCGCGCGGGCGACCACGTAATTGGCGGTGAAGGTTTCCGGCATCCGGATCTGCACCGCGAGCGGAGGCATGCGGGTCCAGGCGTTGCACACGTGCGCGACAGCGTGCCGCCGCAGCACCTCGAAGTAGGCCGGCTGCAGGTACTCGTGGTTCCGGACCTCCACCGACCAGCGGAAGTCGCGCGGAAGCCTTCGCAGGAAGTCATCGAGCTCGGCAAAAAACTGCGCGGGCTCGGGGTAGCTTTTCTTCGAGAAGGTGCCGAACTCGACAATGAGAACCGCGATACGCTCGCGATACGGGCGAAGCGGCTCGAGAAAAGAAGCGTCGAGCATCTCCGCGCTCAGGAACGTGGGGTTCGGCCGGCCCGCGCGGTCGCCGTAGCGCGGGTGCGTGGGAAAAACTTTGGCCGTGATCTCCTCGGGCGTCTTGAAGGCGAAGCGCAGGCGGGGCGGCGCAAGATCGAAAAGCTTCTTCCAGAATTCGGGCGGGGGGAATTGGTAGAACGAGAAATCGCCGCATACGATCGGGAATGTCTCCGCGTATTCGGCGATACACTCCTGTTCGAACTTCCTGCGCGAGAAGCGCCCGCGCACCAAGTAGCGCTCGGGCGTGTACACCTGCCCGAGCCAGCCTTCGTACTTCCAGGAGCTGCAGCCGATGTAGATGTCGCGATCGGCGAGCTCGTGCAGCTTGCCGGCCAAATCTTCGCGATCGAAATCGGAGGGCTCTTCAAAGAGCGGCAAGCTCGGAGGCATCTGTCCTATCGTATCCGGGGAAGCATTCGTCATAATTCCTTCGATCCGTTGCCGGCCAGTCGCCGGAGAAAGACGCCGCCCGGAGATATCAGTCATAATTCCCTTCCACGAACCAGCCGCCGGCTTCGCGGTAGATGCGGTAGAGCGCTCCGTTTTCAAGCGCGACGTCCCACTCTTCTCGCGCCCAGTTCTCGCCGCACCACCAGTCGCCCGAGACGCGCCAGGGCCCGGCATGCGTGGCCACGCGCCCGGCGATGCCGCGAGCCTGCAGGCGCTGCGGGCAGCCGGATTGCGTGGCCACTTGCGCGGGGAGCGGCGGCCGGAAGAGCCGCATGGCCAGGCACGGCGCGCCGGCGCGGCCGGCGGGTGCGGCGCTCGGGCGTGCTGCGAATTTCCTCATGCGGAACGCGTGCGGGCGGTGGCTATCGAGCAGCTCCGGCGTGCCGGCATTCTCTTCCCCGACCATGCCGGCGATGCGCGCCAGCGTGAGCTCCAGCTTTTCCGGCTCGGGCGCCGCCGGCAGGAAGAGGCCGCCTTGCACGTTGCGCGGCTGCACCGGTTTCACCCGCAGCGCGACGCTCACGATCGCCGCCGGCGGCGGGTGCGCGGCGAGATCGAGCTGCAGCAGTTTCAGAAACGCGCCCGGCTCGCGGCCGGCGAAGGGCAGACACAGGCGTCGCTCGTGCCCGCCGCCGCCCTCCAGCCCCAGGCGCACTTCGATCTCGTTCGTCGCCAGACCGTGGCTCTTCAGGCGCGCGCAGATGTCGTTCAAAAAACGGGAAAGCAGGAACGAGAGCGGCTCGAGCAGCGCCAGCGGATGCTCCAGCTCCAGCGATTCTTCAAAGGACGCCGCTTCGGCCTCGGGCACGAGCGGGCGGGAGGACAGGCCGCGAACCGCGCGATGCAGGCGCGCGCCTTCCTCGCCCAGACGCTCAACAATTGTGTCCTCGGGAAGCGCCGCCAGATCGGCGAAGCGGCGGATGCCCCAGTCGGCGAACGTATCGCGCAGCTCATCGGACATATCGAGCAGATCGAGCGGCAGCGGACCCAGACGGCGGGCCTCTTCCCCCGCCGGGATGACGGTGATGCCCTCACAGCCGCGGGCCGCGGCGCGCGCCACTGCGGGATTGGCGGCGACAGCGACCCGGGCGGCGAGGCCCAGCGTAGCGGCGCGATGCGCGATCGCTGCGGCGATCCGCGAGGCTTCCCCGATCAGCTTTCCCATCCCGCGCGCATCGAGCACCACCAGGTCGGAGGCGGTGTGCTCGATCTTCGGCGCGAAAGCCCCGGCACAGGCGCGCAGCAGCGGTCGCTTGTCCTCCGGCAGCCCTGGCACATGGATGCAGGCGTACATGGCATCATCCGCTGGCACGCGCCTCGAACCGCGGCGTTTCCGAGCGCATGGGCTTGCGCGGCGCTATCTTTATTTGCGCCGCGCGCAGGACCTGAAAATCGCTGTGCGCGCCCGACCAGACAGGACCTGCGGGCTGCATCTCGAGAGCCAGCGACGCGCAGGCTTTCACATTGGGCTCGCGCTCGAGCACCAGCAACACCGTGGGCGTGTTTTCCACAGCACGGCGGAACCGGTACCACCACGAGAGTGGAGTGCGGCGGACGATGGCGGGGTCCAGGCCGGCCAAATCGAGCACGACCGCGCCCCAGCCGCCGGCATGGATCAACAGGTCGGCGCACTTCAGGGCCTGCTCCGCATTCCGGCAGCGGACCCACAGAAGACGGCTGAGATCGATGCCCGCCGCGCCGGCGGAAGCGGGGTCGAAAGCATCGGAACCGTCGACCAGGGCGACGAATTGGCCCGCGGCGGTCGCGGCCGCGAGGAAAGCCTGGGTGAGCGCCGTGCGTCCCGAGGACGGCGCACCGTAGATCTCGCTGATCGCGCCCTGCGGAAACCCTTCCAGCACTCTATCCACTTCATCTATCTTTGTCGCTGTAAACTCAGGAGTTGCTCGATTCCTGAGATGGGATTTCGAGAGCAGGTGGGCAGCAAGATCCAGCGGCATACTTCGCCTTTTGTTCGCCTACCAGTATACACGAGCAGAAGGCGCGCTGTACAGACGTCTAATCCGTATGGCAGAACGAAAACCTGCGCTCAGCACGGCGGCTGCCCTGATCCCTGAAAAAGCGGCCTTCCAGCAGATCCGCGAAATCGCGGCCGGCTGCCAGGCCTGCGATCTGTACCGCAATGCCACCCAAACCGTCTTCGGCGAGGGGAAACTCCGGGCCCGGGTGATGTTCGTCGGCGAGCAACCGGGCCACGAGGAAGACCTTGCCGGCAAGCCCTTCGTGGGACCGGCGGGACGGCTGCTCGACAAAGCGCTCGATCGGGCGGGCGTCTCCCGTGATCTGGTTTACGTCACCAACGTCGTCAAGCACTTTAAGTGGGAGCCGCGCGGCAAGCGCCGCATCCATGCCAAGCCGAACGCCGGCCAGATCCAGGCGTGTATGCCCTGGCTGCAGGCCGAGCTGCGCTTCGTCAAACCGGACGCAGTTGTATGTCTCGGCGCCACCGCCGCCCAGGCACTCCTGGGCAGAAGCTTCCGGGTCACCCAGCAGCGCGGGAAGTGGATCGAGTCGCAATGGTCGGCCAAGACCATGGCCACCGTCCATCCTTCCGCCATCCTGCGCGCTCCGGATGAGGAAACGCGCCGCCGCGAAATGCAGCGGTTCATAGACGACCTCACCAAAATACGCGACGTTCTGGAGACCCCCCAAGCGGCATAATCCCGGTGCGAAGTTTGCCCTGAAACGGCAGAGGCATCACTGCGTCTCCTAGGTATCGCATGACCACCCGCTCAGACAACGGGAACCAGCGGTCGCACGGCTACCCGCGGCCGATGCTGCAGCGCGCCGACTGGATCAGCCTGAACGGCAACTGGGACTTCGCACTGGATCCGACCGCGCAATGGAAGGAACCGAACGACGTCGAATGGAACGCCACCATCACGGTTCCTTTCGCGCCCGAGACGCCGGCCAGCGGCATCGCGGACACAGGGTTTTACCGGTCGTGCTGGTACCAGCGCACGTTTCATCCGCCGGCGCTCGCCTCCAACCAGCGCCTGCTGCTCCACTTCGGCGCGGTTGACTACCAGGCCACAGTGTGGGTGAACGGCTATCGCGTGGCGCAGCACGAGGGCGGATACACGCCCTTCTCGGCCGATATCACCGAGTGCCTCACCGGACCTGGACCGCAGACGATCGTGGTGCGGGCGGAAGACGATCCCGCCGAGCTTGCCAAGCCGCGCGGCAAGCAGGACTGGCAGCTCGAGCCGCACTCGATCTGGTATCCGCGCACCACCGGCATCTGGCAGACCGTGTGGCTCGAGCGGGTGCCGGCAACCTGGATCGGCTACGTGGGCTTCACGCCCGTGCTGGAGCGCTGGGAGATCGGCATCCAGGCGCGCCTCGAGGGCGAGCGGCGCGAAGGGCTCCGCCTGAACGTCAAACTCCGCTTCCGCGAGCAGTTGATCGCCGACGACACCTACACCGTGATCGCGGGCGAGGTGCACCGGCGAATCGCCTTCTCCGATCCCGGCATCGACGACTACCGCAACGAGCTGCTGTGGAAGCCGTCCGCGCCGAACCTCATCAACGTGGAGATGACGCTCTGGAGCGGGCGCGGCGAGCTGCTCGACAAGGTGCAGAGCTACACGGCGCTGCGCTCGATGGGCGTGCAGAGCGATCGCTTCCTACTGAACGGACGGCCCTATCCGTTGCGCCTGGTGCTCGACCAGGGATACTGGCCCGAGACCGGGCTGACCGCACCCGATGACGAGGCCTTGCGGCGCGATGTCGAGCTCGCCCGCATGATGGGCTTCAACGGCGTGCGCAAGCACCAGAAGATCGAAGACCCCCGCTACCTGTATTGGGCCGACGTGATGGGGTTGCTCGTCTGGGAGGAGATGCCGAGCGCGTACCGTTATACCAAACTTTCGATCGAGCGGCTCACCCGGGAGTGGCTGAAGGTGATCGAGCGCGATTCGAGCCATCCCTGCATCATCGCCTGGGTGCCGTTCAACGAGTCCTGGGGCGTGCCCGACCTGCCCGACAACCCGGCGCAGCGCCACTACGTACAGGCGTTGTATCACCTGACGAAGACGCTCGACCCGACGCGCCCGGTGGTCGGCAATGACGGCTGGGAGAGCGTCGCCACCGATATCATCGGAATCCACGACTATGACGACGATCCCGAGCGCCTCACGCGCCGCTACGGCGCCGACGAGGTCCTGCCGCGGCTGTTCAAGCGCGAACGTCCCGGGGGCCGCCTTCTGCTGCTCGACGAGCAGGCGCACACGGGCCAGCCGATTATGCTGAGCGAGTTCGGCGGCGTGGCGTTCTCCCCCAATCCCAACCATTGGGGCCACTCGCGGTCGGACACGCAGGAGGAGTACGCCGCGAAGGTAACGGCCATCCTCGAGGCGGTCCGCTCGCTCAACCTTCTCGCCGGTTTCTGTTTCACCCAGTTTGCCGATACCTATCAGGAAGCCAATGGACTGCTCCTCCCCGACCGCATGCCGAAGTTCCCGATCGAGGACATCGCCCTGGCGGTGCTCGGACCGCGGGATCTGGAGAGCGAGTGGCTCTGGCGCGAGCGGCTCATGGAACAGCAGCGCAACCAGTATGTCGTGCCGCAGGAGGACTACCGCACTCACTGAGCGCGGGTAGCCGGCCGCGTCGCGGACCACCGGCTACCGCTTCGTCTCGCTCACGACTTTGCCGTCGATGATCACGCCGGTGCAGTGCGAGGTGTACTCGAACGGATCGCCGTCATAGAGGGCGACATCACCGTCCTTGCCCGGCTCGAGCGAGCCGACGCGGCTGTCGATGCCGAGCAGCCGCGCGGCATCGATGGTCACGCTCGCCAGCGCCTCTTCAAACTTCAGCCCGTTGGCCGCGGCCGCTCCCGCCTCCCACAACACCACCCGCGTCTTCGGGACGTAGCTTTCAAACCCGCTCTGGAGCGCGAAGGGGATGCCGCTGGCGCGCAGCTTCGCGGCCGTTTCCATGCTGAGATTGGCGGTCTCGCCGCCGGAGCGAGCCATCGTCGGATGCACGATGACCGGGTACCCGGAGGCTTTGATCTCCTCGAGCACCATATGCGCATCGGCCGCGCCGTCGAGCACCAGCCTGAGATTGAACTCTTTACCCACGCGGATGGCCGAGAGGATGTCCGGCGCGCGATGCACGGTCACGAGCAGGGGCAGCTTGCCTTCGACGACCGGCCCGAGCGCCTCGAGCCGCAGGTCGCGGTCCTTGGGTTTCTTGGTCCCGTACTCCCGCGCCTTGAGCAGCTCCGTGCGCAGCATCGCGATCATCTTGGCGCGCGTGCCGGGCGACTTGCCCTGATCCGCGCGCGCCAGCCCGCCCAAGGTCGCGGCCACCATAGCCGCGGGAACCAGCGTGGCGCGCTCGGTGTTGGGCGCCGCGGTTTTCGCGATCATGGTCTGGCCGGAGATCAGCGCGCCCGGGCCGTGCCCGGTATGAATGGTTGTGACGCCGAAGCCGCGCACCCACTCCACCAGCTTTTCCTGGACGTCGTAAGCGTCAATGGCGCGCAGCTCGGGCTGCATCGGCGCCGAGCGCTCGATCTGCTCCTGATCGTGCGGCTGATTGAGGTAGCCGGTGAGTCCGACAACGGTGTGCGCGTCAATCAGGCCCGGCGTGACGATGCGGGCGCGCAGCGGCAGATACCCGGAGGGAGTCCGCACCTGCGACGCGGGCCCCACGCGTTCGATCTTGCCCTCGCGGATCAGCACCATGCCGTCCTTGACCGGCGCGCCCGCCATGGTGTAGACGGTGTCCCCGCGCACGGCGATCTGGGCGCGCAACGCGCTCGCCACAAACAGCAGAAGCAGAAGCGGGCGCATCATTGCCAGTCCTCCAGCTCGAAGAAGTCCGCCTGGTCGTGGCTTGCGCCATGTCCACCGACGGCATAGAGGTAATCCTTCGGGTTGGCGCGGTCGAACACCTTCGCGCCCTCGACCCAGGTTTCGAGCACCTTGGTGTAGACGCTGAGCGGATCGCCCGAGAGCAGGATGAAGTCGGCGTCCTTGCCAGGCTCGAGCGAGCCGACGCGGTCCTGGAGATCGAGGATGATGGCGTTCGCCATGGTCACGCCGTACAGCGCCTTCTCGCGCGACAATCCGGCGCGCACGCCCAGCGCGGCCATGCGCAGGAAGAGGCGCGAATCGGTGATGCCGTCGTCGGTATGAAACCCGAACAGAGCGCCCGCCCGCTCGAGCGCCGCGGCGCTCTCCAGCCGATTGTCCCTGGCTTCGATCTTGCCGCCGGGGCTGTCAATCAGGATCAGCGATACCGGTGTCCCGGCGCGGGCGATCTCGTCCGCCACTTTCCAGGCATCGCTGACATGGTGCAGCACCACCTTGAATCCGAACTCCTTCCGCAGCCTCAGCACGGTCAGGATGTCCTGCTGGGCGTGCGTGTGATGGTGGACCGTGCGCTTCCCCTCGAGGACCTCAACCAGACCCTCGAGGCGCAGGTCCCGGGCGGGCATTTTCGCGGTGTCGCCGCCGGCCTGTCTGCACTTGTCGCGGTAGTCCATGGCCTTTACGTACTGTTCGCGCACGAGCGATGCCGACTTGGCTCGCGTGCCGGGAAACGGGGCGTTGCGCCGCGAGTTGGTGCCGTTCGCCATCTTCATTCCACCGGCGATGCGGCCGTCCGGCAGCCTGATCAGCAGGTCGTCGATGACGCGGCCGTCGCGCAGCTTGAGATACAGGGTCTGGCCGCTGAGCAGGTGGCCCGAGCCGGGCATCACGTTGGCCGTGGTGATGCCGCCCGCCTGTGCCTTTTGCACGCGCGCGTCGCGCACATCGAGCGAGTCCAGCACGCGGATGTCCGGCTGAATGGGCGCGCTCGCGTCGGCGCCCTCGACGCTCGCGATATGGCTGTGCGAGTCGATCAGGCCCGGCATGATCACCTTGCCCCTGGCATCGACTCGGGCCGCACCCGCCGGGATGCGCGTGGAGGACGCGGGCCCGACCGCCACGATCCTGCCGCCCCAAACCACCAGCACTCCGTCAGGGATCTCGGGTCCGGCGATCGGAAGAATGCGTGCGCCCGTGAAGGCGACCGGCTTCTGCTGCGCCCACGCGAGAGGCACGCAGGAAACGCCCACCAGGCAGGCGAGCAGCTTGGAAAACCACATGATGCAGACTATTGTAGGCTGCCGCGCCTGCTCATTCCTCGACCGAGATGGTGGGACCTTTGGGCGCTCCCACCTCCGCCACCCGCTCGACGACGCGGCGTGCAACTTCAAAGAAACCCTTGGCGGCCGGGTCGGATTCGCCGCGCAGCGCGACCGGCTTGCCGGTGTCGCCCCCGACGCGCACTTCGGGGTCGAGGGGGAGCTCGCCGAGGAACGGCACATCCATGCGCTCGGCGGTGCGGCGGCCGCCGCCCTCGCCGAAGACGTCGATGCGCTCCTTCGACTGCGGCGCGATCATGTAGCTCATGTTCTCCACGATGCCGAGGACCTCGACGCGCACCTGCTGGAACATGAGCACGGCCTTGCGGGCGTCTTCGAGCGAGACTTCCGAGGGCGTGGTCACGACGATCGCTCCGGTGACGGGCACGGTCTGGATCAGCGTCAACTGCACGTCGCCGGTGCCCGGCGGCAGATCGATGATCAGGTAGTCGAGGCCGCCCCAGTCGACGCCGCGGAGAAACTGCTGGATGACGCTGTTGAGCATGGGGCCGCGCCACACGAGCGGCCGGTCGCCGGGATTCAGGAATCCCATCGACATCAGGTTGAGCCCGTGCTGGCGCAACGGCTGGATGCGCTCGCCGACCGCGGTTGGCGGTTGGCGGATGCCCATCATGAGCGGCACGTTGGGGCCGTAGACATCGGCATCGAGCAGGCCGGCGCTATGCCCCAGCCTGGAGAGCGCCAGCGCGAGATTGACGGCCACGGTGGTTTTGCCGACGCCGCCCTTGCCCGAGCCGATCGCGATCAGGTTGCGCACCCCCTCGATCGGCACTTTCGGCGGCTCGCCGCCCATCCTGGGTCCCATGGGTAGAGTTTAGCGCGGTACTGGCTTACGCCAGCCCGTTTCTAATTTCCCCTTTCAAACCGTGCGTGCCGTTTTCCGGCACAGGCTTAACGATGAGCTTGCGGTCGCGGCTCGGAACCGCATGCTGAGCCGCGACCGCAAGGGAGTGGTTGAGTTTAAATGCCCAAGATATTTCTCCGCGGCGTCATAGTGCAGGCTCGACCCTGCCCCACCTATGCCGGCCGGTTCATCTTCGGGGTAGCC
>JACOTZ010000044.1 GCA_016178155.1 Acidobacteriota bacterium | reverse complement strand
CGCGCCCGAGAGTGAGTTCCGCACAGGCGCACTCAGCGCGGCAGGCGACGGCGGAGATTATAATTCCCGGCGATTCTCGAGCGACTTGGTCATGGTCACCTCGTCGGCGAACTCGAGGTCGCTGCCGACCGGGATGCCCATGGCGATCCGCGTTACCTTCAGACCCAGCGGCTTGAGCAGCCGCGACAGGTAGGCCGCCGTCGCCTCCCCTTCCACCGTGGGGCTGGTCGCGAGGATGATCTCCCCCACCGTACCCGCATGCAGTCGCTCGAGCAGGCTCTTGATCTTCAACTGCTCGGGCCCGATACCGCGCAGAGGCGAGATCGCTCCGTGCAGCACGTGATAAAGACCGTGGTACTGGCGCGTGGTTTCGATGGGCAGGATATTGTGCGGCTCGTCCACGACGCAGATCACCGATCCATCCCGCGACCCGTCGCGGCAGTAGGGACAGAGCTCGCCGTCGCTGATGTTGTTGCACACCCGGCAGAGTTCCAGCCTGTCTTTGACGTCGAGCAGCGCCCGCGAGAGGCGCTCGACGTCTTCCCGCGCCGCGCGCAGGATATAAAACGCGATGCGCTGCGCCGATTTCTGGCCGATGCCGGGCAGGCGCTTCACTTCCTGGATCAGGTTGGCGAGGGGTGGGGCGAAGTCAGGCATGCCGTCTCCGGTAAATCACGTCGCGTGAATCCACCGGGGAATCGCGCCCGGGAGCACGAGCAACGCCGCCAGGCGCCTGGTATGGCGACCATGACAACCGCTCGCGCAGGGTCGCGGCTCAACATGAGCACTTCCGAGCCGCGCGCGCAGCAAGCGGTGTAAGGGACACCACACTAGAACAGCCCCGGCGGCAAGCCCATGCCGCCCAGCATGCCGCCGAGTTTCTGCTGCGCCTCGTCCTCCGCTTTCTTGTAGCCCTCGTTCAGCGCGGCGACAATCATGTCCTGCAACATTTCGATATCGCCGGCTACTTCGGGATCGATCTTGACGCCGAGCACTTTCTTGTGCCCATCCATCTTGACGGTCACCATTCCGCCGCCGGCCGAAGCCTCGACACGGATATTGCCGATCTCCTCCTGCAGGCGCCGCTGCATCTCCTGCGCCTGCTTCATCATGCCTTGCATATTGCCCGGTACTTTCATTGGCATCTCCAGTTCGCGCTTCTATTGTTTCAGGTTCCGCCGGTCGATCGTCATTGCGCCCGCGGAGGCCCCGGAGGCCCCCGTCCGGAGGCCGTTTTGCCCAATCCCTACCGTTCTCTCGCGCAGCGAAGCCGGCTCGCCGGAAGAAACAGCAGGCAACAGGACCGCGGTTCGCACCACGCCGGCTACTCTTTCAGATTCCGTACTGCCCGAACCTGTGCCCCCGGAAACAGTTCCTGAAAGCGCTTGACGTCGGGATGCGAGAGGGCGCGCCGGGTCAGCTCGTCTTCGCTTACGGCACCGGCCGGGCGCTCAACCGGCACATTGACAGGTTCTTCGCTGAAATCGAATCTCATGCGCGCGGGCCGGCCCAGGCTTTGCAGCGCCTTGCGCAGATCCGCCTCATTCATCGCCATGCTGAACTCTTTTGGCGTGGTGAATGCGACTTCGCCGGCGGCTTCGGTGACCAGGGAATGCTCGACTGCGTCCGCCGTAAATGTCATACCGAGGGCTCTGAGCGCGTCGGCGAGCTGCACTCTGAGATTGCCGGCGGGTGGCGCCGGGGGAGGAGGCGGCGCCTCGGGCGCCGGATTCGTCTTGCGCGCGAGGTCGGCCTCGAGCGGGGAAGGACCCCTGCGGAGCGGCGGGTTCGAGGCGACGGGAGCGGCGGGCCGAGGCGCGGGTGGGCCGCCGGAGGCTATGCTCGCCAGGGCTTCCTCGATCGGCAGCAGACGGCCAGCATGCACCAGCTTGAGCAGGCCGATCTCGAGATGCAGCCTGGGCTGCGTGGAGAACTGCAGGTCTTTGAACAAATCAAGGGTGAGCTGGAGGTAGCGCGTCAGGTCCTCTTCCGAGAAGCCTGCGGCCGTCTCGCGCAACCGCTGCTGCTCGGCCGGCGAGGCCCCGATCAGCGGCGTCTCTTTGCCGGCGATTCGAGCGACCAGCAGGTTGCGGAAGTAGCGCGCCAGCTCGCGGCAGAAATGCTGCAGATTGTGACCGCTGCGCTCGAGCCCCTGCACGATCTCGAACATGCCGGCGCTGTCGGAGGCGGCCAGCGACTCGGTGACTCTGCTCAGCGACTCCAGCGAGAAACGGCCAAGCAGGCTGCGCAGGCTGGCGGCGTCGAGCGTCGTGCCGCAGCAGGCGATCGCCTGGTCGAGGGCGGAAAGCGAGTCGCGGACGCTGCCTTCGCCGGCCTGCGCCAGCACCGCGAGCGATTCGTCGCCGGCCTCGATCCCCTCCTGCTCGCAAATCCAGCGCATTCGCGCCACCACCTCGGCGAACTCCACCGAGCGGAAACTGAAATGCTGGCAGCGCGAGGCGATCGTGGTCGGGATCTTGTGGGCTTCCGTCGTACAGAGAATGAACACCACCCACTCGGGCGGCTCTTCCAGCGTCTTCAGCAGCGCGTTGAAGGCTTCGCTCGTGATCTGGTGCGCCTCGTCGACAATGAAGACCTTGTAAAGGTCGCGCGCGGGCCGGTAGCGGACATTCTCGCGCAGCTCCCGCATTTCGTTGATGCCGCGGTTGGAAGCGGCGTCGATCTCGATCACGTCGACGCTGCTGCCGGCGGCGATCTCAACGCAGCTCGTGCACTGGCCGCAGGGTACGGCCGTCGGACCTTCAGCGCAATTCAGGCAGCGCGCCAGGATGCGGGCCACCGTCGTCTTACCCGTGCCGCGCTGGCCCGAAAAAATGTAGCCGTGCGCGATCCGCTTCTGCCGGATCGCGTTCTCGAGCGTGGTCCGGACGTGATCCTGTCCGATCAGCTCAGCGAAGGCCGAAGGGCGGTACTTGCGAGCGATGACCTGGTACATTCGCTGAGATTATCGGATATTCCGCGGGCGGTCTGAAAGTAAGGACCCCGGGTGATCCGCGGCACACGAGCTAAACCGCTACCGTTGCTTCCTTCCGGACCTGGCGGGGTTTGCGGCCGCCCGTTGCACGAAGCCCGGGGCCTCAATTGTTATTTTATCACGCAGGGTGAAGCCCGGCTGGCGCTCCGAGGCGCGCCGTCGCGGAAGGGGAGAGCCGCCGGCGGAATCAGGCCCTCTCGAGCTCGAGCCGGCGGGCGCGGTGCCAACGCAGCCGGTTCTGAAGATCCGAGTACAGCGTCGAGAAGCCGGCCCAATAGTAGCCGCCCCCGAACAGCACCAGGAATGGGATTGTGAGGAAATTGTACGTGTCGATTGCGTACCCCATCATGAAGACGAAATACGTCCCGAACGCGATCTCGATGTAAGGCAGCAAACCGCTGCGGCTTCGGTACCTGATGGTCCGGATCTTTGCCTTGGCGCCGACGATGGCGTACTTGGGCGTGCGGGCGAAGGCGCTCTGAATCCCGAACAGCGCCTCGGTGACCGCTCGCGTGTTGATGATGGTGAGCGCCACGCCCGCGGCAAAGAGGAACGGCAGCAGCAGGACCGCACGCTTCCAGGAACTACGGAACAACTGCTGGTGGGCGAACAGATAGAACGCCGAGATCGAGCAGAAAGAGGCAATGATCAGCGGCATGTCGAGCACCATCATCTGGAACCAGCCCATGTAGAAGCGCACGATCATCACCGGCAGCATGAGAGCCGAGACCACCATCATGAGCGGATACGAGATGTTCGGCGTCAGGTGGAAAAACGCCTCGAGCTTCACACGCCACGGCAGCCTGGCGCGCAGAAGATCCGGCAGCAGCTTGACCGCGCATTGGGTCAGACCTTTCGCCCAGCGCGACTGCTGTACCTGAAAGCCATGCATTTCCACCGGCAGCTCGGACGGGCACTCCAGGCCCGGCAGGTAGATGAATTTCCAGCCCTTCAACTGCGCGCGGTAGCTGAGGTCTGAATCTTCGGTGAGGGTGTCGTGCTGCCAGCCCCCCGCGTCATCGATCATGGTGCGGCGCAGGACGCCGGCCGTACCGTTGAAGTTGAAGAACATGCCGCCGCCGTAACGCGCGCAGTGCTCGAGCACGAAGTGCCCGTCGAGCAGCATCGCCTGGACTTCCGTGAGCACGCTGTAGTGGCGGTTAAGGTAACCCCAGCGGGTCTGGACGACTCCCACCTTCGGGTCGGCGAACCAGTGCACGGTCCGCAGAAGGAAGTCGCGCGGGGGAATGAAATCGGCGTCAAAGATGGCCACGAGGTCCCCGGTCGCCGTCTGCAGCGCTTCCTGCAGCGCACCGGCCTTGAATCCGTCGCGGCTGGTCCGATGGTGGTACTCGATCGGATGTCCCAGCGCCCGCAGGCGCGCGACCAGCGCTTCGGTGAAGGGGTGCGTGTCGTCGGTCGAATCGTCCAGAACCTGGATCTGCAGCTTGTCCGCCGGGTAGTCGATCTTCAAGCTTTCCGCGATGAGCCGCTCCACCACGAACTTCTCGTTGTAGAGCGGCAACTGAACAGTCACCCGCGGCAGCTCGCTGAATTTCCCTGGCGGCTCATCGGACAGCTTGTTGCGGTGCTTCAGGTAGCCGCGGATCACCTCGTAGCGGTACATCCCGTACACCGAGAGCACGGCCAGGACAGTAAAGTAAGGAATAAGCAGCGACCAATCGAACCAGCTCAACTGGTGAATGCCGGAGAAGGTGTTGTCGAACAATGAGTCAAGAGCGCGGTCGAAGGTGGAGCTGGCGAGAATGAACAATGGATGATTGCCTGCCTGCATGATTCCTCAGAAATACGCGCAAACTTGCAATGCGACTGCCTCCAGCGCCGGCGGCCCGAGTCTTTTCTTATGTTCGGAGCCGGCCTCTGCCGCCATCACTGGCTCAGGTTTAGCAGCCCGGCCAACCGCGGCGTACCCATCTCTGCGGCGGTCGCCACGGGCGGCTCCTGCGGATAACGCTTATCACTCACCGCGCGCCACAGCGGTCGCTCCCGCACGGGGCCGCAAGTGAGAATCCCCCGCGGGTTACTGCTCTGTGCGATCGCGCTTGAAACCTTGCTGCTCGTTCAATTCGCTTTCCGCGATCCGGCGGAAAAACTCAGCGACACGATCCTGATCGCTCTGTTATCGCATTCAGTATACATCTGCGCCGTCTATCTCATTGCGCACCGTGCTGTTAGATCGAAACCCGCAGCCCAGCGTTGCACCGGCACTGATCGGGATACGGAAAAACACCTCCTCCTGTTTATCCTCGCGGCAGCCACTGTATTTCGCCTTACAGCTTTTCCTCTGTACCCGGCGCTGTCGGACGATATCTATCGCTATCGCTGGGAGGGGAAGCTGCAGGCGCACGGCGGCAATCCCTATCAGACCGCGCCCGCCGCCCCAGAGTGGCGCCATCTCCGCGATGATGCCTTCGCGAAAGTACCGTCGAAAGACTTCGCGGGCATGTACGGGCCCCTCATCGAACTCACAGGCTGGGCGACGTACGAGACCGTCAGCCGCGTGACCACCGATCCCGCATGGCAGGTCTTCTGGTTTAAGCTTCCCTTCGCCCTCTTCGATGTTGGCGTCATCTGGGCGGTCCTGCTCCTGCTGCGCGCTTGTGGCCTCGCGGCCGAGCGCGTTCTCATTTACGCCTGGTCTCCAACTCCCATCCTGGAATTCTGGGTCAACGGCCACAACGACACGATGGCGTTGTTTTTCATGATCCTCGCACTCGCCGCGGCGACCCGGGCGCGCTGGCTCGCCGCTCACGTGCTGCTCGGCGCGGCAATCGCGGCGAAGCTGTGGCCCGTGCTGCTGCTTCCGGTTTTTGCCGGCTGGAAGGGCCGGCGCCCGGAGCGCCCGTTCCACTGGCTGATCGCCGCGGCGGCCGTGCTCGCCTGCTGGCTGCCCTACTGGAGTGATGTCAGCACGAATCTTCGATTCACGACCGGCTTTCTCGGGGGGTGGCGGAATAATGACAGCCTGTTCGGACTTGTACTTTGGATCGCGGGCGGGGATCTTTACCGCGCCAAATACACGGTCATGGCGCTGGTGGCGGTGGTTTCGGTCGCGGTCACCGTCGTTCGCTGGTCTCCAACGCGGGCCGCGCTCGTGGTGATCGTCTCGACACTGCTGCTGTCGGCCAACTGCCACCCGTGGTATCTCACCTGGTTTCTGCCGCTGGTTACGATCCACGTCTGGCCGCCGTTACTGCTGTGGCCGGCGTTGATGCCGCTTTGCTATCGCGTGTTGTTCGACTGGATCAGCCTGGGCGAATGGCGCGGTTCGACTCCGATCCGCTGGCTTGTATATGTGCCCTTCTTCGCGCTGGCGATCGGGCTCTGGGTATGTCACAAGACGCGCGGGCGCCCCGGCTCGATCCCGAGGTGAACAGGCGAGGAGCGGCGACGGAAGGGCGGGTCCGGGCCAGCTTTCGAGGCCGCGCAGCCGCCGGTTCCGCCCAGTGAATCCGACCGTTGAACCCGAACCGGCCTCGTCCGGCAGCCCGGGTGCGGTCGGGTTCAGAATTGCCATCCCGCAGATCCGGGTTTCTGCCGATGTGATGAGTGGGAATGACCGGCGGATGATTGCGGCCGCTTCGCGCCTATACGGCCGAGCAAACCGCAGCCACGGTAAAATAGCTGCGCCGGGGGCGCCGAGTCGATATAGTGGAGTATCCGCCGACGCGGAGGCGGGCGCGCACGCAAGCCCCGAATCGGGGGCTGCTGCTCGCAGGTTCCCAGGGTTGCAGTAGGCTGGTAACAGACGCGGCCGTTTCGGTATGGACAAACACGTCGCTTTGCTGGGCAGGCTGAACATCGCATACGGCATTCTCGGCGCCCTCATCTCAAGCGTCGCTTTTGTTTCCGGTGGCGGCATTCTCGGCTTCTATCGCTGGTTCGATGACCGGTTCTTCGGCCTGATGCTGACCACGACATTAACCGCGCAGCTCCTCATGGCGCCCCTGTGCCTCATTGGCGGCATCTTTGTACGCCGCTATCACGACTGGGCGCGCATATTTCTGATTGTGGTTTCCGCGCTCAATTCGCTGAACTTCCCCGTGGGATCGTTGCTTGGGGTGTATGGGCTCTGGGTGCTTTTGACACCCGAAACCGAGCCCCTGTTCACCGACAGGCCGCCGGCCCAAGGTAAGGGCAAGAAGGTTGCCGGCAAAAAGGCGATCCGCGCCGCTTCCAAGGCCAAAGCGTCCAGCGAAAATTCCGATTCGCCCTCCAGTATCCTGGGCCTTAAACGCGCGGCCGGGGACTAGACGGTTTTGGTTCCGGTCCTGCTTTTGGCCGCTCTCGCGGGCGCCGCCGCGTCTGAGTCACAGCCAAACGAACCCGAGGTACAGGTACGCCGCGACACGATCGTGGTCACCGGCACGTACGAGCCCTTGCCCCTGGAGGAATCCGACCGCTCACTCCGCGTGTTTCCCGTACGCCGGCTCTCCCTGGTCGCGAACACGTTTGCCGACTTGCTGAAGCTCGACCCCTCGCTCGACCTCCGCCAGCGCGCTCCGAATACCGTCCAGTCGGACCTGTCGATCCGCGGCGCCGGTTTCGGCCAGACGCTGGTGTTGCTCAATGGATTGCGCCTGAACGACGTCCAATCAGGACACCACAACCTGGATTTGCCGGTTCCCCTCGAATCGATCGACCGGATCGAAGTGTTGAAGGGAACCGGGTCTACGCTGTACGGCTCGGACGCGATCGGCGGCGTCGTGAACTTCCTCACGAATCGGCCACGGGCGACCGAACTGCGGCTGCGGACCGCGGTGGGAAACTTCGGAGTCAATCAGCAGCGCGCCGCAGTCGCCTGGGCGGGCACTGCCATGTCCGAGGAACTGGCGGTCTCGCGGGATTTCTCGACGGGTTTCATCCCCAACCGCGATTACCGCAATCTCTCGCTCGCTTCCACAACCCATCTGAGCTCACGCCTCGGCGCCTCCGAGATCGCGCTGGCGCACAACGATCGGCCGTTCGGTGCCGAACAGTTCTACGGGAACTTCAACTCGTGGGAGCGAACAAGGGGCTGGTTTGCATCGCTGCGGCAGGGCCTGGGCAGGCGCACCGAGGCTTCGCTCGGCTATCGGCGCCATACCGACCTGTTCGTGTTGTACCGCGACCGGCCGCAGGTCTTCACCAACCGTCACGCAGTGGAAAGCTATCAGGTGGCGTTGCGCCGGTTTGAGCAGCCGGGGACGAACTGGAAGTGGCACTATGGCGTCGAGGGCTACCGGGATTCCATCGTGAGCAACAATCTCGGGCGGCACGAACGGGCCCGCGGCGCCGTCTACACCGCGCTCGATGCCCGGGCCCTGAAGCGCTTCTCGTTCAACGCGGGCGTCCGGGACGAGATCCACGGGTCCTTCGAGCACGAATGGAGCCCGGCCCTCAGCGCGGGCGCCTGGCTTTCCCCGGCCCTGAAGCTGCGCGGCGGCGTCAGCCGCGCCTTCCGGCTGCCCACCTACACGGATCTGTACTACCATGACCCGGCTAACCTCGGCTCGCCCGATCTCCGGCCGGAGCGCGCCTGGAACTACGAAGCGGGCGCGGACTGGAATTGGCGGGGGCGCGTGCGCGGCGACGTGGCGGTATTTCAGCGGCGCGAGCGCGACGGCATCGATTACGTTCGGCGGTCGCTCAACGAGATCTGGCGCGCGACCAACTTCCAGCGCTTGCGCTTCACCGGTGTCGAGGTCTCGACCTCGGTCGCGGTCGCACGGAATCAGGCGATCGAGCTGCACTACACACACCTCAGCGGCGCGCAAGAAGCGCTCTCGGGTCTGCTCTCGAAATACGCGTTCAACTACCCCGTGCACGCGGGCGTCGCATCCTGGCAGGGATTGCTGCCCGGAGGCATCCTCGCCAGGGCGCGTGCGGGGGCACTGCAGCGGCTGGCGCGCGAGCCGTATGCGGTAGTCGACCTGTACGCCGCCTGGAGCCGGGGCCGGTTTCATCCCTTCGTGCAGGTGACGAACGTGACGGACACGTTCTACCAGGAGGTCCTGGGCGTGGATATGCCTGGCCGCGCGGCGATGGTAGGCATCGAGGTCACGGCATTCCAACGGCGCAAGTGAGCGGAGAAGGGCCGGTGAGACGGCGACCGCCCCTTGGGCCAAGCTGGGTTGCGGCCACCGCGCACTAGAGCGATGCTTACTCACCAGGATGTGGCCGTGTTGTGGCTTCAATGCTGTAAATTCAATAACTTGCATCACAATAACACATTAGGAGCTTGACGTTGCTATAGTATTTCAGTACATTACTGATTACTGAAGGAACAAATGGCAAGCCGAAACCGCCGCTTCAAAACCGCCATCTACGAGCAGTTCGCCCGCATCGGCAAGGCCATCTCCAACCCCAGCCGGCTGGAGCTGCTTGACCTGCTCTGCCAAGGTCCTCGGACCGTGGAAGCTCTTGCCAGGGAAGCCGGTCTGGGCCTGGCCAACACTTCCCAACACCTGAAGGCGCTGCGCGAGGCTCGGCTGGTAGAGGCGGAGAAGACGGGCCTATTCGTCACCTACCGTCTGGCCGACGACGAGGTGTGCCGGTTCTTCCGGTCTCTTCGATCATTGGCGGAGACTCGCCTGGCCGAGGTTGGGGAGATCACTCGCCGCTTCCTGGAAGCTCGCCAGGGGTTGCAGCCAGTGGACCGCGAACAGCTCCTGGCCAAAGTTCGGGACGGTGCGGTGACTGTGCTGGACGTGCGGCCGCCCGAGGAGTATCGCGCCGGGCATCTGCCGGGCGCCTTGTCGATTCCGCTGAAGGAGTTGGAACGCCGTCTTGCAGATCTGCCACACGACCGCGAGGTTGTGGCCTACTGCCGCGGTCCTTATTGCGTGCTCGCGGTGGAAGCGGTCGAGATCCTCCGGGCCAGCGGTTTTGTCGCATTCCGGCTCGAGGATGGCGTCCCTGACTGGCAAGCGAAAGGCTTTCCTGTCGCCGTCGGCGAAGAAGAGTAGCGGCTCATGCGCGCTCGCCTCATTCACGGACTCACGTCCTTCTCGGTGGATCACCCGTGGCTGGTGATCGGCCTCACCCTGGGGATGACCATCGCATTCGGTCTCCAACTGCCGAAGATGACCACGGATACAGATCCGAAGCACATGCTGCCGATGACTTCGCCGGTTCGGCAGTACAACGACCAAGTGGAGCGTGAGTTCGGGCTTCACGCCGACAACCTGGTCGTGGGCATTGTGAACGAGCGCGGTGTTGTCAACAGCCGGACGCTCTCCCATATCGCAGACTTAACGAGGCAGATTCAGAAGATTCCGGGCGTGGTAGTCCGGGATGTGACCAGCTTCCCCACGATTGACAATGTGGCGGTGGAGGGCGGAGACCTGACCGTACATCCTCTGCTGGGCGAGGTTCCCATCTCCGACAAAGACCTCGATGCGTTGCGAACGGCGTTGCTGGAGAACCCGCTGTTGCGGAACCGCGTGATCTCGGGGGACACGAAAGCCACTGCGATTTACGTTCCGCTCGAGCCATCCGCCAACGGGAGAGAGATCGCCGGGCGGATTCGAGAAATGCTGCCGAAGAGCAACTCCGGCGATCAGTTCTTCCTGGCCGGCGACCCAATTGCGCGGGACACCTTCGGCTACGAGATGTTCCAGCAGATGGCGCTGTTCTCGCCGATCGCCGGGATGGTCATGTGCCTCGCGCTGTGGCTCATGTTTCGGAGCTGGTCGGTTGTCATCGCCAACATGGCAGTGGCGATGATCAGCATCATCTGCGCCATGGGACTGTTCATCGGCCTCGGTTTCCCGGTCCACATTATGAGCTCCATGAGCCCGGTCTTTCTGATGGCCATCGCCACGGACAGCGTGCACATCTTCAACGAGTTCGCTTTTCGTTACGGCGAGGTCAACAACAAGCGGCGGGCAGTGCTGGAGACGATGGCAGCGGTGGGCCGTCCCGTCGTCTTGTCTGATCTGACGACAGCAGCGGGATTTGCCTCGCTGGCCACCGGATCGATTGTTGTGCCGGTCCGGGTCTTTGGCCTGCTGGTGGGATTCGGCACGCTGGTAATCCTGCTGATGAGCTTCACGCTGGTCCCCGCCATCTTGATCCTGATGCGCGAGCGCCGGATCGCCGCGGTCGCGAAAAGGGAGTGCTCCCGTGGCGGCGGCGGCTCGCCGCTGCTGGCAAAGCTTGGGAGCTTCTGTGTGCGGCGTGCGAAGCCCGTCGCCCTGGCGGGATGCCTGTTGCTGGTTGTGGCCGGGGTGGGGCTCGCACGCATCCGTGTGAACAATAACATGGTGCATTGGTTCAAATCGGACAGCGACATCCGCATCGCGGATCGTGTCTTGAACCAGCACCTCGGGGGCACCTCTACCGGCTACGTCGTGGTGCAGGGCTCCGGGCAAAACGCCATGCACGAGCCGGAGATGTTGCGCACGATTGAGAGTCTTCAGCGGGAACTGGAGAAAGATCCCCTCGTCGGTAAAACCCACTCGGTGGTGGACTTTGTGAAGCGCATCAACCGGGTGCTGCATAACGACGACCCCGCATTTGACCGCGTCCCGGATTCGGCCGCCGAAATCGCCCAGTACCTGTTCCTGTTCTCGATGTCCGCGAAACCGACCGACTTGAACAACGTCGTGGACTATCCCTTCCAAAAGGCCAACCTCATGGTGCAGCTCAAAAGCTGGGACGCGGGCGTGATGCAAGGCGTCATGGATCGCGCCAACGCTCATCTGAAGGAGCACCCCCTGCCCGGAGGAGCGACCGTCCGGCCGGCCGGGATTGCCTACTTCAACCTGGTGTGGAACGACGAGGTGCTCTGGGGGATGGTGACGAGCTTCATGTCGGGACTCGTTTTCGTGCTGGTTCTCCTTGTGATCGAGATGCGGTCGTTGCGCTGGGGTCTGCTCAGCTTCGTGCCGCTGCTCTTCACAATCGCCATGATCTACGGGATGGTCGGGCTTGCCGGGAAGGACTTCGACATGCCCGTGGCGGTGCTCTCCACTCTCTCGCTGGGGCTGGCGATCGACTTCGCCGTGCACTTCGTCGGCCGCTTCCAGCAACACTACGCCACGAGTTCGAAACTGGACGACTCGCTGGTTTGGACCGTGGCCCGGCCGGGCAAGGGGATTTTCCGCAATGCCGTCCTGTTCGCCCTTGGCTTCGTAGTGATGGTTTTTGCGCATCTGACACCCTACATCACGGTAGGCGTGCTGATGGCCGCCATCATGCTGCTCTCTTCGATTTCGACCGTGGCTCTCCTGCCGGCGCTGGTCCGCATTTTCGACAAGCGCCTGCTGAAAGGAAGGACAACATGAGAACCTTCGAACATTCTTTCCGCTTCCTCA
>JACOTZ010000078.1 GCA_016178155.1 Acidobacteriota bacterium | reverse complement strand
GGGCGGCCGAACAACTCCAAAAAGGAGCTCGTGATGCTGCCGTCGGGAAGACCGATGGAACGCTGACCGTCCGGAATGACGGTGAAAGGCTCCGGGATGGCACTTGTGTACTTCTCGGTCGTGCCGGTGATCTGGGACAGCCCGTCAATCAGCACCTCCGCTTCGAGCCGCCGCAGCGGGTAGCATGCGAATTCCGTGGCGGCCTCCGGATGAGCGGTTCCGGGCATGGAGGAAAGCTGATACGTTTTCGAGGTCAGAATCAGGCGGTAGATATGCTTGAGGTCATACCGTGCGGCGATCAGCTCACGCTCGAGAAACGCCAGCAGCTCGGGGTTTCTCGCCGGGTTGTCCGGCCGGATGTCGTCGGGTTCATGGATGATGCCGCGGCCCAGCAGCCAGGACCAGATGCGGTTCACGATGTTCCGCGCGAACCACTGGTTCCCAGGCGCAATCAGCCAGCCAGCGAAGATCTCGCGCGGGTCGCGGTCTGGATCGAGGCGGACCGGCGTCCCATCCGGGAGTATCCCCGTCATCCGTGCCGCGCCGGGCGGGCGATTAAAGAAGACGATCTCCTCCTTCCACTCCCGTGTTTCCTTGTAGCCGATGCGCGAGAAGAAGACCGCCATCCCTTCCAGCCGTTCTTTCGGCCACTTCCCAGTACGGACTCCCATGAAGGTCAAGGCCACATTTTGTGCAATGGCCTCCGGGTCATTGCTCTGCACGGCCCGATAGAAATTGACCGGCGGCACGCGGAAATTGCTGCCGCTGGCGGTGAGCATCTCGCGCACAAACCGGTCGTATGGCTTGTTCTCCCTGATGGACGTAAGAATCCAGCGGTCATATGCCTGGGCAGCGTTAGGCCAAAGATTGATAGGGAACTCGGCCTTCACGCGCAGCAGGTCGCTCCATTTCATCGCCCAGTAATCGGCAAACTCCTCGCGCTCGAGCAGGCGGCCGACGAGGGCGCGGCGCTTGTCCGGATCGCGGTCTGCGAGGAACTGCGCCGCCTCGCGGGCGGTCGGCAGCGTGCCGATGACGTCGAGATAGGCCCGCCGGACAAACACCGCGTCGGAACACAGATGCGACGGATGAATCCCCGACTGCTTCAGCCGGGCAAAAACCAGCTTGTCGACCGCACCCTGGGGAGTCGGATCGGCGTGGCGCTCGAAGATCGCGGAAGGTCTCTGCGGGCCTCCTCCGGCCAGCGCCGCTGACAGGACGGCGGCCGCCATGAAGAGTGTCACGATCGCGTACCGCGAAACGAGTATTTGTCAGCCTCTGCTGAAAATACGACCTGCCGAGTCTAACCCCAGGAGCAGGCGAGAGTTTCGCTCGCGCCGGCACTATGCTCCCGCCGCATGGTACTACAACATCTGCGTCAAAACATTTCCGCTTCGGGCGGGTTCAATTGAGCGTAAGCATGCTCTTAGACAACGAACTCATCGAAGCAATTGCGAATGCTCCGGTGGTAAAAACAGCAATCCGCGCGCCGCGCGTCCTCAACGAGGCGTACGAGTATGCCCACCCCAGTTCGTTCTCGCGAGGACTGCGCGTCGACCTGAACGGACTGGCCATTCTCCTGATATCGGGAACGGCCAGCATAGACGAGCACGGCAATAGCGTGCATATCGGCGATTTCCGCGCTCAGATGCGGCGCACATTGTGCAATATCACGGCCCTGCTGGAGGCCGAAGGGGCGACCTGGCACGATGTTGTCCGCACCACGTGTTACCTGCGGGACATCGAGCGGGACTACCCCGCGTTCAACGAAGAACGCACCGCGTTCTACAAGCAGCAAGGTTTGGAGCCTTTGCCCACCTCGACCGGCATTCAGGCGATCCTCTGCCGCCCGGAGTTGCTGGTGGAAATCGAGGCCATTGCGATGTTCCGCGTGGCTCCGGAAAAATCAGGGCCGCGATCTCGTGGCTCTGAAGACAACAATGGGAGCGGAGGCTGGCGTCCCGCGGCTTAGAAGGCGTTTGCCCGGCGCTGCGCTCAGGCGGGTAAGGGAATAGCGGCCGCTTGAGACGCAATTCGGGCGGGTCTGAGCCCGTCACATCGGCGAGCGCCGCGATATCCGTGCGGGCAACACCGCCCGTGTTGGACGTCCCTGTCCCGCCCGCGATCCTGCGTTTTCGCGTAAGCGAATCCCTTTTGCGTTTGTCAACTTGATTTGGCCCCTTTTGATGCTCTGATCTGGCCCCACCTGGTATTTGCCTAATTCTTACCGTTTTGGCCCTGACGGAAGGAGCCCGTAGGGCGACTGGAGTTAGGGCCAGAACGGGTCGCCGGCGCCGTCCCTGGCTCGGCGGATTCCGGCGTTGCCTGTCGGCCCGGCCGTCGCTAAAAAGGCGACTCCGGCTCACTGCCTGCCGGATCAAACATGTGTTCAAACGGCAGGCGCTCCGTGGCCCTGCTCGATCCCAGCACGACCTGAAACTCCGTTTGATCGG
>JACOTZ010000077.1 GCA_016178155.1 Acidobacteriota bacterium | reverse complement strand
GCGGTGGTTCGGATCGACGTTCATGAACCGCTGACGGGCAAGGTCGGCTTCGTATTGCGCACGCTCCACTTGCATCGTCCGCAGCCGACTCGCTTCCGCCAGGCGTGAGTGAATCTCGTCCTGCACGGTGAGCGCGACCTCCAGAGTGAGGGGCGTGACCATCTCGACGAGCAACTCGCCGATGGCCTCGTCGAGGCTCGCACCCGGGATGCTCTGGCAGGTGCGCGCCCCAACTCGCGCGCGATCGCGATCGCACAGGTACAGGGGCACCTGCTGTCCGCCGCGACGCATGGCGTAGCGCACGTTCATCCGATCGCCGCAGCGGCCGCACAGCAGGAGCCCTTGCAGGAGGGCGGGCCCTTCGCGCGGGGGGCTCTGTCGGCGATCGTCCCCGTGCGCCTTGGCATTCTCGAGCAGTCGTTGTTGGTTGGCTTGATACTGCATCCACGTGATGTACCCCGCGTGCGCACCGGGGACCAGACTGATCCACTCGTCCGGTGCCACGAATGTCACGGCGGTGTGGCCATTGGGGAGCCGACGCTCTTTGCGTCGTCCCCACACGAAGGCGCCCGCATAGCGCGGATTGTGCAAGACCTGCAAGACACGCTGATGATGGAGCGGCTCCCAGATCAAGGCTCCCTTCTGTGGACCCTTGCGGACGCGTCGAGGAAAGAGCACCTCGTTCTTCCGAAACGCTTTCATCGTCGCCGTGGCGGATCCCGTCCGGTCGAAGGTCGCGAATAACAAGTTGACGCATGCTTGCACCTGTGCGTCGGGGTCCAGTTGCACGCGCGTCTGCGTGTCGTACACCAGGCCCGTCGGGAGCGGCACTTGGAGTTCACCGCGCAAGGCCTTGCTGAGGATGCCGCCGTGCAAGCGCGCCTTCATCACATAAATTTCTGCCTCAGACATTTGGCCCTTCAGCCCGAGCAACAGTCTGTCGTTAAAATGCGCGGGATCGTAGACGCCATCTTCATCAAGGATGAGCGTCTCGGTGAGCGCACAGATCTCGAGCAGGCGATGCCAGTCAGACGAGTTGCGTGCGAGGCGCGAGACCTCCAAGCCGAGGACCATCCCGACGCGCCCCATGCCCACCTCGGTCACCACGCGCTCGAATCCTTCCCGATCCCCCGCGGCCGTGGCGGTGTGGCCCAGATCGCCGTCGACGACGACGATCGCGTCGCGGGGCCACCCCAGCGCGACGGCGCGGTCGCGCAGCGCGTACTGACGCTTGGTGCTCTCGGTGTTCTCGAAGACCTGGCGCATCGTGGATTGCCGCACGTAGAGCAAGGCGGCTCGCTTCAGATGGCGGGGCGTGACCTTCTGGTGCTGCTCTCGGTTCATGATGGGAGATCCCTGGGCAGTTGCCCGCTGTTCACGATGGGAACGTCGTGGAGCGTCGCCATCGCCATGCTGGCGACCAGACGCACCACTGAGCCAACGTCGCCCGTCAGCGTCAGCGGCCTCACCCGTTCGGCGTCATCACATGCGTTACGAGGGGGGCGAGCGTCTCGGGTCGTGTAACTCGACCACGCATCCAACCACGCCTTCATCCCCTCCCGGTGGAACAGCGCCAGTCCCAGCCGGTGTCCACCGCCGCGATCGATCACGTGCCGACGCAGATCTTCGTAGCGCGTGACGTGCTCGGGGCTGTCCGCCCGATCGCCAGGGCCATCGTGTCCAGTCGTCGCTAGCGTCGTTTTTTTTTCGCGCGCTCCAGCGCCCGGCCGATGCTCCGTCGGTGCACGGAGAGGCCGAACGCCTGCTGCACGGCGGCGACCAGGTCCGCTCCCGGATCGGCGGCGATCGTCCGCTCCAGGAAGGCCACGACCTTCTGCGAGAGCTTGTGCGCGCGTCGCGGTCCTCGCTTCTGCGGCACCAGCGCGCCCAGGCCTCCGCGCGTGAACGCCCCGCGAGCGTGATAGAAGGACGGACGCGAGAACCCGAAGACCCGTGCCGCCTGACTCACCGTGACGTTGTCGCGGCGGACGCGACGCAGCATTTCGTACTTCACCTGCAGGAGGTCGTGCGGATCGAAGAAGTCGCTGTCGGCGAATAACGCGTCGGTCACCCGGGTGGGCCGCGGATTGAGCGTGCCCGTCTGATGGAGGGCGTGGCGCTTCGGGGCGCCGTCTGGCCGACGTGCCATGTGTTAATATCATTATGTCACATACGAGATCGCTGTCAAGCATTTTCGCCCCCCTCGTGCATCATATGACCATAGGAACTGTGACAGCCGCAGAAGCCATTGAGCCGCTTCTGACTGCTCTCCGCCAGTGGCATATTTGTCTTAACATATGTGGCGAAATTACCTTGACACATTCGAGGCACGCCGAGCCCCCCGATGCCGGCGTGGCTGCAGCCCCTCGATCACGTCGGCCAGCGTGAGCAGATCGGCCACCCGGAACGCGGATCGCCCGGCAGCCACGACCACAAACGGATCGTCCGCGACCACGTCGGTCCAACAGGCAGGGATCTTCCGCAACCGGCCGGCGTCGTCGTGGAAATAGACGCGATGGCTTCCAAAGCCGTGGCAGCTCGTGACCAGCTTGTACTCCCGTCCGAACAGCGGGTGGTACGGATGCGTGACCCGGAAAGTGTCACGCGTGTCGGCGGTATTGGGTGTAGTTGATCGTGTTCTCCAAAGGACGAAGGACGCGTCTGTGCCCCTTGTGGGACCATACCGCGCAAGTCCTCCGCGAATTCCTGCGTGATCGTCTGGATGGCCCTGCGGAAGCCCCGGTGTTTCTGAACGTGCGCGGTCAGTGCTTGACGCGGTTCGGCATTTATGCGGTCGTTGAACGCCTCGTCGCTCGGGCGGCCACACGGATACCCTCGCTGAAGACGAAGCGCGTCAGTCCCCACTCGGTGAGGCACGCGACGGCCGTCCACTTGCTCCGTGCTGGCGTCGACATCAACACCATCCGTGCCTGGCTCGGTCACGTCTCGCTGGAAACCACTAACCGGTATGCGCAGGTCGACCTGGAGATGAAGGCCAAGGCCCTGGCAGCGTGTGCGATCACCGGAAACAACCGACCAGGCGGTCCATCAGCCACCGCCGCGCGGAAGCCTCAGGATCTGATGGCCTTCCTGGCCTCGTTGTAACCACCAGACGCGATTATGTGGCGAGGAAGTCACGCGACAAACAAGCACGACGCATCGGTTGGCCCTCTTCGCCACATATTCGATTTCGCCACATTACCGGTAACATGTTTTTGAGAACATGTTACCGGGGAAAACCCGCCGTACGGATTTTAGGGGGGACGATGGAGACGTCGGCATCATGCGAAGCCCGCTCCGCGCCATCGTCCTACCCGACCGCGGTAGCGCAAGTGGGGCGGCTTCGTGGCTGGTAGTGAGCACGATGAGCGTCGCTCTTGGCTTCGTATTGAACGACCTCGTTGGCGGCTCGGCCCTGAACGAGTTGATTCCTCTCGTCATCCTCGTACAAGTGTTTGGGGCCACTTGTGTTTCGGTCGGCACAGGGCTGGCGCTCCTGAAATGCCTGGGCTCCCGGCGGAATGCAAACGTGAGTGCAACCTAACACGCGTTGCACCAGACGGCCGCGGATGCGTTCGGGGGCGGCCGCTGGTGAACGCCAACGTTATGCGGACAAGACAGGAATATGAGGCGGACGGAACGCCAAAGCGATACGCTGTGAACGAGGCTGAAACAATGGTCGATGCCGTCAAGTCGAAGCGCGAGCAGATTCTCGGTGTTGCCAAGCGTCACGGCGTGACGCGGGTTCGTGTCTTCGGATCCATCGCGCGCGGTGACGCGGGCCCCCACAGTGATGTGGATCTGCTCGTCGACGTGGGCCCAGCGCCGACACCGTGGTTTCCGGGCGGTCTCGTGGCGGAACTCGAAGCACTCTTGGGGCGACGGGTGCAAGTCGTCACGGAACGGGGGCTCGATGGGCTGCTCCGTGACCGAGTGCTCGCGGAGGCGGTTCCTCTGTGAAAGACGATCGCGTGTACTTGCGGCACATCCTTCGCTGCATCGCGCGGATCGACGAATACACTCTCGAAGGGCGAAACACATTCTTCGCATCGCCCTTGGTTCAGGATGGGGTCATCCGCAACCTGCAGACCTTGGCCGAGTCAAGTCGTCGGCTCGGCGACGCCGTGAAAGCAGGGCATCCTGACGTCGATTGGACCGGATTGGCGGGATTCCGAAACGTCTTGGTTCACGACTACCTGGGCGTTGATCTCGAACTCGTGTATCGGGCGGTCGAGCACGACGTTCCTCGTTTGAAGAAGGCGTGCGAATCCGCCATCGCAGAGGTCGACGATCAGAAGTAACACGGCCGCATAACGAAACGAAAAAAGGATTCGTGTCGCGCGAAAACGAAAAAAGGATTCGTGTCGCGCGAAGCCGCGACACAATCCTGGGTTGGACTAAATCCCGGCACAGGCGTTGCGAATGGGGTTCTTATCGCGTGTCAGCGGGTCACCCCGATGCCGTGAGTCGTCGGAGTGGACGATCACCGGAGGTCCGTGAGTGGGGTGGCCGTGAATGTGAGCGACGGCGGGGGCCTTCAACGACGCCTGGGACGTTCGTACACGGGGGATCGGCGACACGACGCCACGCACGGCCCATCGCCGTGTTGAGAGAAGTAGCAAAGAGCGGCGTCAGCATGGGCGTGCTCATGGCGGCCGACTCCACGCCGGTCGAAGGACGGCGATGACGATGAGCGTCCCCACGCGGCAGTGCGGACACCGTGGGAGGTCGCCGAGGGATGATGCGCGTGCGGGCTCGGGGAGCGGCGGCGCGGCGATCACGGTGAGGGCGGTGAGCAGCGCCTGCGCCCGGGTGCGATCGGCGCGATGCGCGGCGCTCCAGAGGCCGTAGTAGCGGACCTTGGCACAGCCGCGTGGCAGGACGTGCTGGAGGAAGCGCTCGAGAAACGCCAGGCCGGACAGCGTGACGCGGCGCGTTTCGTGTGTCCGATTGTCCTGATAGCGAAACGTCACGTCGTCATCGGTCATCGCCTCCAATCGGCTGTTCGCGATCGCGATGCGGAAGACATAGCGCCCGAGATAGTCGAGGACTCGCTGCCCGCGGCCGGCGTGCTGGGCATGGACCACCCACGGCGTCGTCCAGACCGCGGGTCGGGCGTGGTCGAGGAGCCCCGCGCGCTGCAATCCGGCGCACACCTTCGCGCGGAAGATGACGGACAGCGCCTGCACGGGGACGAGGAACGCCGGATTCTTCGGGGCGATCCACTGCGTGCCATCTGCGGAGAGGCCGCCTGCGGTGACGAGCAGATGGACGTGAGGATGGTAGAGCATCGCGCGCGTCCAGGTGTGGAGGACGGCGAGACAGCCGAGGCGGGCGCCGACGTAACGCGGATCGGCGGCCAGGCGTTGGATCGCTGCGGCCGCGCTCCGCATCAACACGCCGTAGACGACGCGCTGGTGCGCGAACGCGAGCGCGCGCAGATCGCGCGGCAGCGTGCACGTGACCAGATAGTACGGACACGCAAGCAGCTGTGCCCGTTGCGTCTCGAGCCACTGCTCGGTGCGAGGGCCGTGACACGTCGGGCAGTGCCGGTTACCGCACGAGTGATAGCGAACGACCTGCCGGTCGCAGTGATCACACTGCGTCAGGTGGCCGCCGAAGTACGCCGTCCGGCATGCCGCGAGATCCCGGAGGACTCGCGCCTGGCTGGGGAGCAGACGGTCTCCCACGTGGGCGCGGTACGCCGCGCCGTGGAGGCGGATGATCTCCGCCACCGCGAGCATGTCGGCCTCGACGGGCTCAGAGGCCGGACATCAGGTCGTTGAGCGGGTCGGTCAGCGTGGCCCGCACGGCCGACGTCAGATGCGTGTAGATCTGGGTCGTGCGCACGCTGCGGTGGCCGAGGATTTCCTGAATGACCCGGAGACTCACCCCCGCTTCATGTAGATGGGTACCGTACGAGTGACGAAGGGTGTGCACGCTGGCACGTTTGGCCATCCCGCTCTTCCGCCACGCGCGACGAAACGCACTCTGGAGACTGCTGCGCGTGACCGGCCCGCCCTGGTGCGCGAGGCTGTGCTGAAGCCCGCGACGCGTCGGGGCCGGGAAGAGCCACGCGCGGGACCGATGCGTGCACCAGTAGTCGCGCAGCCGCGGGAGGAGCGCGGCCGGCATCGGCACGTAACGGTCGCGGCCGCCCTTGCCGTGAATGTGGAGCAGCATCCGCCCACTGTCGATGTCGGCAATCTCGATCCGTGCGCCTTCGAGCAGCCGCAGGCCGCCGGCGTAGATCGTCGTCAAGCACTCGCGGTAGACGCGGATCCGCACGAGCCCGAGGATCTGCCGCACCTCGTCGCGGCTGAGCACCGTGGGCAACCGCGTCGATGGTGCCGGCCGTACGAAGTGGAGCGTCGGCCAAGGCTGGTGCAGCGTCTGCTCGTACAGGAACCGGATCGCGCATAACGCGATCGTGGCGGTCGTCCGCGCGACCTGCTTCTCGTTCGCCAAGTACAGGAAGTACTGGCGCAATTGCTCCTCGGTGTGGTGCGCCGGACTGGCGTGGAAATGCTCGGCGAGTTGGCGGACGGCGGCGACGTAGCACCCCTGGGTCCTTGCGGACAACCCTCGGAGTTGCATATCCTCCAGCATCCGTTGGCGTAAGGGCGTCATCGGTCTCTCCTTCCGGGGAGCGGGGGTTTCGGAACGCTCCCCGGAGGAGATCTTGATGCGCGTCACCGCGGCGATGATTCAGAGATACCCGACAGTCAGTGGCGGGGACTTAATCTATCCGCCGCAGGGGGATTTAGTCCAACATCGGCTTGGAGCCGACGCGCCTTCTGTCCCGTGCGATGGTGTCGCAGCGGCGCGCGGCTCAAGCCGCACGTTAGGCAGCCTGGGCGTACCATTCAAACAACGCGTACACTGATGCGGTGACATTCACTTGGGATCCGAAGAAGGCGGAAGAGAATCTCAAGAAACACGGCGTCGATTTCCGCGAGGCAGCGACGGTTTTCGACGATTGGCTCTCGACAACCTTTCTGGACTCCGAGCACTCTACTGGCAAGCAACGATTTCTCATAATCGGCATGTCTGCACTTAGTCGAATCCTCGTGGTGTCGCACACTGAAACTGGGGATACTATTCGAATTATCAGTGCTCGAACCGCCACACGACGTGAGCGAAAGTTCTATGAAGAAGACGAATCCGATCGTGGCTGACGACATGCGCCCAGAGTACGACTTTGCATCGATGAAAGGCGGTGTTCGCGGCAAGTATGCCCGACGAGCCCGAGCGGGGACGAACATCGTTCTAATCGAGCCCGAAGTTGCCGAGGCGTTTCCCAGCGAGCAGGCCGTTAACGAGGCGCTCAAGGGCGTACTTAATACAACACGAGCGGTGCGAAGTACCGGCGGGCTGCCTAACAGGGCGCTGCAGCCGACGAACCGCGCACCGCGCAAGGCCAAGTCGCGAAAGAGTTCACGCTCGGCTCGCGGCTGAGCGCCTAACGTTAGACGGCTGATACAAACTTGACTACCGGACAGCCGATTCTTGGAAAACCAATTCACGAAGCTTCAAGGTCAGTACTTGGCATTCATCGTGGCCTACGCCAAATTGAATCGCCGTCCCCCGGCCGAAGCCGACTTACAGCGCTACTTTGACGTGACTCCGCCTTCCGTGCACAACCTGATTGTCACACTCGAGCGGCGTGGCTTGATCAAACGAACACCCGGTCGGGCTCGGTCGATCGAGGTCCTGTTGCGGCTCAGCGAGGTTCCTCCGCTCGATTGAAGCGCATCAAATGAACGCCGCCTGCGAGTGTCACCGTCAACAACTGCTGGACGGGCTGCGCCGATTCGTGGCGTCCGTCCGACAGATTGCCGGCGTCCGGCGAATTGCCATCTTGGGCTCGATCGTGACCACCAAGCCGGATCCGAAAGACATCGACGTGCTTGTGGTAGTGGCCGACGATGCCGACCTAGCGCCGGTGGCAACGTGCGCACGGCGCTTGCAGGGGCACGCCCAGAGCTTCAATCGGGGCGCTGATGTGTTTCTCGCCGACGAGCGGGGCACGTACATCGGACGGACGTGCCACTGGCGAGACTGCCGGCCTGGGATGCGACGGTCGTGTGATGCCCTTCATTGCGGTCGGCGGCCATATCTCCACGACGATCTCGATGCGATTACCTTGAACAGCACGTTGGTTCTTTCACCACCGGTCACGTTGTGGCCATACCTCGAGCGTCGTGGCCAGTTGCCGCCGGACGTCGAAGAAGTTGTTGCGGCCCTCGAACACGCCGTCTAACCTCGCATGCACCAGACGGCGCTTGGCGACTCCTGAAGCGCCGCTGGTGATGCGTTGTCGTTATACAGGCAGTGAAAGACACTTCATTTCTCTCTGCCTTCTTGGGAGCATTCGGGTTCTTAGACAGGGCGTGCTGCTTTGAAGCGTCGTTCCCAACGGAGCGGGCTCCTTCCATTCGGCGGAGTTATTC
>JACOTZ010000076.1 GCA_016178155.1 Acidobacteriota bacterium | reverse complement strand
GGAGGTGCTCGCGATTCTGACGATTCTGGTCGGGGCGGCGCTGATGTGGAAGCGGCGGGAGATCGAGGCGTGGTGGAAGGCGCTCCGGCACCCGGAGCAGATCACGCCCGAGGCGGTTGCGGAATTTTCGCACGAGTACCAGGCGCACGAGTTTCTGCATCGGCTGGAACCGGAGTAGGGAAGGCCGCGAACCGGCGCGGAGAGCCGCGGCTCAGAATTTCCGAGCGGCGCGCGCCCGCGAGCGACAGGCGAGACGGCACATTAGACGATCTCTTCGATGACCTTGCCATGCACCTCGGTGAGGCGCTCCTTGCGACCCTGGTGCATATAGCTGAGGGCGTCCTGGTTGAGCCCGAGCTGGTGGAGGATGGTCGTGTGAATGTCGCGGAAGTGGTGGGGGTTGACCACGGCGCGCAGACCGATGTCGTCGGTGGCGCCGGCGACGCGGCCGCCTTTGATGCCGGCGCCGGCCATCCACATGGTGAAGCCGAGATTGTGGTGGTCGCGGCCCTTGCCGCCCTGGGCCTCGGGTGAGCGGCCGAACTCGCCTCCCCAGAGCAGGAGGGTGGTGTCAAGCAGGCCGCGGCGCTTGAGATCGCGGATCAGGCCCGCAATCGGCTTATCGCTCTGGGCAGCCATGCGGACGTGGTTTTCCTCGATGTCGTCATGCGCATCCCACTGCAAGTTGCCGGGTCCGCCGCCGGCGACGACGCAGACGAAGCGGACGCCTTTTTCGACCAGGCGGCGGGCGAGCAGGCAGCGCCGGCCGTAGTCATCGGTGACGGCATCGCCAATGCCGTACAGCTCCTGCGTCTCGCGCGTCTCCCTCGATATATCGAAGACGGCGGGGGCTTCGGTCTGCATGCGGAAGGCGGTGTCGTAGGCGTTGATGCGGGCGGCGAACTCGTCGTCGCCGGGGAGCATGGCGGAGCGGTTCAGATCGCGAATCAGATTGAGGGTCTGGCGCCGCCGGTCGAGGGTGACGCCGCTCGGAAGATCGAGGTTGAGCACCGGCTTTTTGCCCGGGCGCAGCATGGTCGGCTGATAGATGGCGGGCAGGAAGCCCTGAGAATACATCGGTTGGCCGGCTTCGAGCGCACCGTGGGGATCCGGTATGACGACATAGGCCGGCAGCGATTCGCTCTCCGAGCCGAGACCGTAGATGGCCCAGGAGCCCATGCTCGGGAATCCCGGGAGAATGCGGCCGGTCATCATCTGGTATTGCGCGGCCGAGTGCACGACCATGTCGCCCTGGCAGGAGCGGATGACGGCGAGGTCGTCAACGCAGCCGGCGATGTGCGGCAGCAGGTCGGAAACCTCGATGCCGCTCTGGCCGTGTTTTTTGAACGTGCGCCTGCTGCCGAGGAGCTTGGCGTCGTTCTTAATGAACTGGTACTTGGCTTCGCCGAACTCGGCTGGGCGCTTCTGGCCGTTCAGCCGGTTAAGGAGCGGCTTGGGGTCGAAGGTTTCGAGATGGCTGGGCCCGCCGGCCATGAACAGGAAGATGACCGATTTCGCTTTGGCCTCGTGGTGCGGCGCCTTGGCCGCGAGCGGGCTGCGATAGCGCTGCTCCTCGGCATGCAGGAGCTGCGCATAGGCGAGGGCGCCGAAACCGCAGAAGGCATCGCAGATGAACTCGCGGCGATTGCGTGTGGGGCGGACGTGTTCAGGCATGTCAGTCGACGTAGAGGAACTGGTTGAGATTGAACATGGCCAGCGCGAATTCCCGGAGCGGGTTGTTCGCGAGGAAGGTGAGGGCGAGGTCCTTCTGCCGCGGGCTCGGGGCGCGGCCGGTGACCAGGCGGTACGCGAGATCCACCTGGCTGGCGGGCGTAGCCGCTTCCGTGCGGAGGCGTTCCGCAAGCAGCTCGGCCATGCGGTTCGAGAGACGGCCGTTGAGCAGTTCGAGGGCCTGCGGCGGATGCGTGCTCGATTCGCGGCGCGGGCAGCTCGACTGCAGGTCGGGGGCGTCGAAGACCTCGAAGAACGGCAGGCGCAGGTTGCGCTTGGCGATCAGGTAGATGCTGCGGCGATTGTGCTCGGCGGCGTCGGGCGTGACGGCCCACTGTGAGGGCTTGTAGAGCAGGTTGATCAGCTCAGGATCGACGGGAACGATGACACTCGGCCCGCCGGTCTTGGGGTTGAGCGCGCCGGCCGCGGCGAGCATGGCGTCGCGGATCTCTTCGGCCTCGAGGCGCCGGCGCGAGAACTTCCACAGCAGCGTGTTCTCCGGATCTTTGGCGGCGGCAAGCGGCGAGCGCGACGACTGCTGGTAGGCGCTGCTGAGCAGGATCATGCGATGGATCGGCTTCATGCGCCAGCCGTTCTCGACGAAGCGGTTGGCGAGCCAGTCGAGCAGCTCGGGGTGCGTGGGCCGAGCGCCCATGCGGCCGAAGTCGTTCGGCGTGGAGACGATGCCGCGTCCGAAGTGGTAGTGCCAGATGCGGTTGACGATCACGCGCGCGGTGAGCGGATGCCCGGGCGTGAGAATCCAATTGGCGAGCTCGGTGCGGGGCTTGGCGGTCGGGGGCTGCTCGGGGGCGCCGTCTTCGAGCAGCACGCCGAGCGGGCGTATGCCCACGCGCTCGCCCTTGTTCTGATAATCGCCGCGGGCGAGGACGTGGATGGGCGTCACTTTAGCCGGGTCATCAGCGACGCTGTAAAGCGCGGGCAGCGGAGGCGGGAGCGTGGCCTCGATCTCCTTGATCTTCTGCTCCATGGCCGTCTTTTCGCCGCCCGTGAGGCCGCGCATCTTCGCCTGCAAGGACTTCATCTCCGCCTGGATGGCGTCGGTTTTCGCTTTCCATGACTGCTGCTCCCCGGCGCTTGCGAGCGTGCGGTCGTATGGCTGGGTGGCGGCGAAGTAGGCCTGGATGCGGTAGTAATCCTTCTGGCGGATGGGATCGAACTTGTGGTCGTGGCAACGGGCGCAGCCGAGCGTGACGCCGAGGAGCGCGGAGCCGATCACGTTGGTCATCTCCGTGAGCACCTCGTTGCGGCTGCTCGCGACCTCCTGATTGCCGGCGTTCTTGCGCAGCGGTCCGAGGCGGTGGAAGCCGGCGGCCACCAGGTACTCGTCGTTGGCGGGATCGATCTGATCGCCGGCGAGCTGCTCGCGCAGGAACTGGTCGTAGGGCTTGTCGGCGTTAAACGAGCGGATGACGTAGTCGCGGTAGCGCCAGGCGTCGTTGCGGTGGGTGTCGTACTCGAAGCCGTCGCTTTCGGCAAAGCGCACGACGTCGAGCCAGTGCCCGCCCCAGCGCTCTCCATAGTGGGGGCTGGCGAGCAGGCTGTCGACCAGCTTCTCGACGGCACGGGGCGACTTGTCGAGCACGAAGGCGTCCACCTCGCGCGGGGACGGCGGCAGCCCGAGCAGGTCGAGGTACATGCGCCGGATCAGCGTCGCCCGGTCAGCCTTGGGGGCGGGCCGGAGGCCTTCTTTTCTGAGGCGCTGGAGTACGAGGGCATCGAGCGGGCTCTTAGCCCAGGCGCGATCGGCGGGGCCGGAGAACTTAGGGATTCCCGGATCCCGGCGCGGCTGAAATGCCCAGTGGCGGCGCTCGGCGGGGGTGTATCTTTCCAGCTCGGAGGCAACCAGGAGTGTTGCCGCAAGACACACATACACTACACCGCTTCGGCGCCCCATACGAGTCAATTATAACGGAAATTCGTGACGAGCTGACGGGGCGCCGGACCAGAACTTCGGCGGTGGCGGAGCGCGCCGGGGCCCGGGAGGACTCGCGTCCGGCCGGGCGAGTCATTGGCGGCAGAGCGGCGCACAATCGGCTTAGTTTCCGAAATGCGCCACGAAGTAGTCGATGATCTGCTTCATTTCGCCGGGGGTCGCCTTTGCCCCGCGCCCCACCATGTTTTCGACCATCGCGGTCCAGGCCGCGCGGCTGCGGCGGACACCGGTGAGCACGTTGACCCCATGGCACGGCGCACCGCAACTGCGCCGGACGATGTCCTTGCCTCGACCATCCGGCAGAGTCGCCGGACCTTTCACGCGCTCAGAGGGAGTTGGCAGATCGGATTTAGAGACGATTGCGGCCGCGGGCGCAGCGGGCGGGCGGTCGCCGAGCGCAAAGGCGACCACGGTATCCGCCGGAGCACCACCGAAGTAACCGCCGCCCCCTCCGGCCATGATCGCCACATACTGGACGCCGTTGCTCCCCAGGTAGGTAATCGGGACGGTATGGCCGTTGGCGTCGATCGGCTGCTCCCAGAGCAGCCGCCCTGTCTTCGATTCAAACGCACGGAAACGGCTGTCACTCGTGGCGGCGATAAACACCAGTCCTCCGGCAGTGGCGATGCTTCCGCCCAGGTTGAGCGCGCCCGTGTTGTGGACTCCCAGGGCTTCGAGCGCGGGGATCCTCCCGAGCGGAGTGCGCCAGGCAATGTCGCCGGTCCGGACATCCACGGCGACCAACTCACCGAATGGCGGATTCGTGCAGGGAATTCGGGTCTCCCGGTTCCAGAAACGAGCATAGGTCCCGTACTCCGAGGTTCGTCTGTAAGTGACCTCTCCCGTCGCTGGATCGGTCTTCTTCTCCATGTGGCCCCACTGGCCGATGTTGTTGATGTTCGTAAACAGGTAGCCGAGAGAGGGATCAACCGACAGGCCGCCCCAATTGCCGCCGCCGAGAGTGCTCGGGAACATCAGCACATTGCCCTCGAGTCCGAGTGGCGTATAAAGGCTGCCGATCTGCATCCGGTTGCGCTCGAACAGGTCGCGGCAGAAGGCTGCGTGCTCGGGCGTGAGGTTATAGATCTCCTCTTTGGTGAACTCGACGCGCGAGAGAGGCGGCGGCTTGAGCGGGAACGGCTGCGTGGGCGCGGTCTTCTCGCCTGGGACGGTGCTCGGCGGGACGGGCCGCTCTTCCATGCCATAGAGAGGCTTGCCGCTTACGCGGTCGAACACGAATAGAAGCCCCATCTTCGTGATCTGGGCGACCGCGGGTATCGCGCGGCCGGCGATGCGCGCGTCGAACAGGATCGGCGGCGCGGCCAGATCGAAGTCCCAAAGGTCGTGATGAACGAGCTGCCGGTGCCATTTGATCCGGCCCGTCGCCGCATCCAAGGCAACAAGACTGTTGCCGTACAGCCCGTCGCCATGGCGATCGGCGCCATAGAAGTCCGCCGTCGGACAGCCGAGGGGAACATAGACGATTCCACGCTGCACGTCGACGGTGAGAAAGCCCCAGGCGTTGGTGCCCGAGCGGTTCTTCCACGCTCCTGGAGGCCACGTTTCATAGCCGGGCTCGCCCGGGCGGGGCACGGTATGGAAGGTCCACACCAGCTCGCCCGTGTAGGCGTTCCAGGCGCGGATATCGCCGTAAGCTCCGGCCGCGGGCGCCCCTTCGCCATTCGTGGATCCCGTGATGACCAGGTTCTTGTATATGGCGGGTGGCGACTGCAGCGAGATCCGCGCATCGGGCAGATCGCCGAGAACGCCCTGCCTGAGGTCGAGCAAGCCCTCTTTCGCGAAACCGCTTGCGGGCCTGCCGGTCACGGCATCAATCGCGATCATGCCAGGCTTGACCCCGGCGAAGACACGCGCGTGCGTCTTCTTGCCGCCCGGCCAGTAGGCGAGCCCGCGCAGCGCCACGTGTTCCGCCTCGAAGTGCCAGATCTTCGCTCCGGTATCCGGGTTCAGAGCGAAGATGCCGTTGGCGGCCACGAGGTACATCACCCCGTTCACGACGATCGGGATGCTCTCCGAGCCGGGTTTGCCCGTGTGGAATGTCCAGGTTCGCTGCAAGCGGGCGACATTGCCGGTATTGATCTTCTTCAGGGGCGAGGAGCGGCCGGCCCCGGGATCGTGCCCGTACACCGGCCAATCGGCGCCAAAGCGCGCGGTCCCGGCGAGGACAACACCAGCCGTGAACGCGCTAACGAGCAAAATGGATTTGCGCATTGTCGCGGAAGTTACAGTGTAGCAGCGGGAGGTCGAGGTCATCCGTGGGAAATCCCGCAAGGAAGGCTGATTTCGTGCGGCGGTGAGCACACCGGCCGTGAGCCAGGAAGCCGCCGCGGAGGGTGTACGCTAGAAAGTTGCCGCGCAACAGCGGTGTATTCACGACTCTGCTGGATCGGCGTGATAAAGCAGATTTCAGCGCGGCATCGAGGCCGCTCGGGGGGCCGAGCGTGGCCGGCGATCATGTTCCCCTCGCGGCCGGAATCAATTTCAACTTTCACCGGTTTTGACGAAGACATAAGGTGCATGGAACGGTGGAGAGGACGACAGAGTTGAAAATCGCGCTCCTCCTGATTCTGTTCCTCCCCGTTCACGCTGTCGGCCAGACGAGGGCACAGGAGCTCGAGCGGCAGCGAGTCGAATATCAGAAGCAACTGGCTCCGGAGAAAGCTACACGAGTCGAGGATCTCCTTCGCCGCCTGAAAGACGAGAAGATTCTCGAACGTATCAATTATGGGTACAACGGCCTCAGTGCGAAGGTGGGCGGAATGGTTACCGGGGGAGGATTCGCGCTTGGACCGCAGTATTTTCGAGACGATCTCAAGGGCGGCGCGTTGACGGTGCGCGCCGCCGCCCAGATCTCGTTTCGGAACTACCAAAAGGCCGAAGCCCAGTTGCTCCTGCCAAAACTCGCGGGCGGAAGGATGTACCTCGACTTACGCGCCACGCATCGCAATTATCCCGGCATTAACTACTACGGACCAGGACCAGATTCCGCGAGACTGCGGACGAATTACCGCCTGGAGGACACCTGTGAGGCTGGGCGGAGGAGCCGGGTTGCTGGCCGTGAATGTCGGGCCGGGGCGCGACAGCCGCTTTGTCTCGGCTGAGGCGGTTTTCACACCCGCCCAGGCGCCGGGCATTGACCGGCAGACCGATTTCTTCCGGTACGGGGCATTCGGGCAATTCGACTGGCGCGATGATCCGTTCGGGCCGCGACACGGAGGCAGCTACGTCATTCAGTACACGCGCTTCGAAGACCCTCGCCTCGGGCTGCACGATTTCAATCGGATCGACGTGGACTTACAGCAGTACATTGGATTTTTCAACCGGACCCGAGTCATCGCGCTCCGCGCGCACACGCGGCTGACCGACACGCGGGAAGGCCAGATGGTGCCCTTTTATCTGCAACCGGTGGTCGGCGGCTCGGACGATTTGCGCGGCTTCCGTCCGTTCCGGTTCTCGGGTAATAACAGCCTGGTGCTGAACGGCGAATACCGGTGGGCGATCTTCTCCGGTTTAGACGGGGCGCTGTTCATGGACGGAGGGAAGGTCTTCTCGCGCCGGGGAGAGTTGAATTTCCGGAACCTGGAGGGCAGCGCCGGCTTTGGCCTGCGCTTCAACGCGCGCAATCGCACGTTCATGCGGCTTGATGTCGGGTTCAGCCACGAAGGCTTCGAGGTATGGTTCAAATTCAATGACATCTTCCAACAGCGGCCGCTCGGAACGGCGGACTCGCAGCCAATCTGGTGAGGCATTCTGATGCGGCATGTGGCGGTTTTATTCTTCCTGTCTTTCTCCACGCTCCCGGCGCAGAAGTTCTACCCGGATGATCCGGTCGAATTCGAGTTAAAGCCGCTGCCTTCCGCCGATATCGAAAGGCGCAGGCTGAGCGATTACTACGATCTGATCCGGCACACGATAGATACGCCGGGCGATCTGAATCGCGCACACCCTAAACCGGTCCTCGCGCAGGGAGTGAATACGCTCGGCGAGCCTTTGCAGGGCGCCTGGTGGGTGAAGCGGCACTACTACAAGCGGATGTCTCTCGATCAACTCGTGGACGGCCCAGGCAGCGATCACGCACCCTCCATGCAAGGCCGCTGGACCGTGATAGCCGCCAAGACGGAAGGCATTACTCCCGGATTCGTCATGCAAGACGCCAGGGGAGAGCTGTACTTCGTCAAGTTTGATCCGCTGACCAACCCCGAGATGGCAACGGGCGCCGATCACCTGTCGATTCGGCTGCTGCACGCTCTCGGCTACCACGTGCCGGAGAATTACCTGGTCGAGTTTTCCGAAGACATGCTGGTGTTGGGCAAGGATGTGACGGTCGCGGACCGGTTGGGACGCAGGCGCGCCATGACTCAACGAGACCTGGCGGAGATGTTGCTCAAGGTTGCCAAAAACAGGGACGGGCGCTATCGCGCGACCGCGAGCCTGGCAATTCGAGGCAAGGGAATCGGTCCCTACCGGTATTACGGACGCCGCCGCGACGATCCCAACGATTTCGTACCGCACGAGCACCGGCGCGATCTGCGCGGTCTCGCGGTCGTTTCGGCGTGGATCGGCCATGACGACTGCCGCGCCATCAACACCTACGACGCCGTGATCGAGCCAAACGGCGCCGGGCACGTGCGGCATTACATTCTCGACCTCGGCTCAACTCTCGGAAGCGGAACGCAGCGGCCCAACAGCGCGCGCTCCGGGGGCGAGTATCTGTTTGCATGGAAACCATCGGCGCTACAGCTCGTCACTCTCGGGCTAGCGGTGCCTTCCTGGGCGAGGGCGAGATTTCCCGAAATTCCATCCGTCGGCCGATTTGAATACGAGAAGTTCGATCCCGGGAAGTGGGTGCCGGAGTACCCGAATCCGGCCTTCCTCAACCGCCTGCCGGATGACGAGTTTTGGGCCGCGAAACAGATCCTGGCGCTTCGCGACGACGAGATCCGCGCCATTGTCCAATCGGCGCGCTACTCAGACGCCCGGGCTGAAGCGTGGCTCGTGGAATGCCTCGTTCAGCGGCGCGACAAAATCGGGCGGGCTTATTTCAAGAAGGTCTTGCCCCTGGATCGATTCGAGATCCGCGAGGGCAAGCTCGCGTTTGAGGACCTCTCGGAGAAAGCGGGCTTGGGCGCCGCCGGCCCATACGCGGTCCAATGGCTTCAGCTTGACAACGCCACGGCTTCGACGATCCCGATCGAGGGCGCGACAAGTTTCGCCGTGCCGGCGCGCGGAGGCGCCTACAAGGTCGCGCGCATTAGCAGCTCGCGGCGAGCGAATCAGGTGGTTGACGTTAGCGTGCGGCGGGAGGGAGGCTCGCCGACGGTCGTGGGAATCGAGCGGCGGTGGTAACGCGGGCCGGATGTGAATAGCAGGGGCAGGGATGCTACAGCCACAGGCTCCTGCGCCGCGAGCGTAGCATCCAGATAAAGAACGGACCCCCGAGGAGCGATGTCACCACGCCCGCGGGAATCTCGGCGGGCGCTAGCGCCGTGCGGGCGATCGTGTCGCATACCGCCAGGAAGGCGGCGCCGAGCAGGAACGAGGCGGGGACGAGGAGGCGGTGATCGGCGCCCAACTTCATGCGCAGGGCATGGGGAACGATGAGGCCGACGAAGCCGACCGGTCCGGTGAGCGCGGTGGCGGCGCCGGTAAGCAGTGAGCCCGCGAGATAACCGGCGAGGATCACGCGCGTAGGAGAGAGTCCGCGCACGGCAGCCCATTCCTCGCCGACCGCGAGCAGGTTCCAGTCGCGGGCGTGCCAGAACGTGTAGACGGCGCCGGCGAGCACGAGGACAGAGAGCCAGGCAAGCGTCGTATAGCTGACCGGCTCGATCGCGCCGATGATCCAGCGCGTGATCGCGAACGACTGGCCGACCGAGGCGAGATTGAAGAAAACGAGGATGAGCGCCAACGCGATGCTGTTGACGGTGATGCCGGCGAGCAGCAGCGTGAACGACGAGAGGCGGCGTCCCTGCGAAGCCACTCCCGCGACTACAAACAGTGTGATGGCGGCGCCGGCGAAGGCCGCGCCCCAGATGCCGGTCTGCTGAAGTCCGAAAACGATGGCGATCACGGCGCCGAGCGACGCGCCGCTCGAGATGCCGAGCGTGTAGGGCGTCGCGAGCGCGTCGCGCAGCAGCGCCTGAAACAGCACGCCGGCCGTGGAGAGCGCCCCGCCTGCCAGCATGGCAAGGATCAGCCGCGGCACGCGGGAATAGAAGAGGATCTCGGCGTCGGGCGATTGGCCGGCGAGGGCGCGGCGGAAGTCGACGGGAGCCGAGCCGGCGAGCGGCAGGAGGACGGCGCAGGCGAGCGCGATCAGCAGACAAACGCCGGCCGTTTTGAGCACGCGCGCGCCCGAGACTTGCTTGACGCGCACGGTCATGGATGCTGGCGACGCCGCCGTGCCGGCCTGATCGCTTGCGCCGGCCAGGAGTCAGGGTATCGGCCGCTACTCGCCATAAACGATCCAGGGACGCCCCGCGGGTCCTTGCAGGATGTGCGGCTCGACGGCGAAGACCTCGCGCATGATTGCAGGTGCGATGACGGCCGCGGGCGGGCCGTCTGCGCGCACCGTGCCCTGCTTGAGCAGGATCAGGCGGTCGGCAAAGGCCGCGGCGAGGTTGAGGTCGTGGGTGACGGCGATGACGAGCACGCCGTCGCGCGCCAGGCCGCGCAGAATGCGGAAGAGCGCGAGCTGGTGCTCGGGGTCGAGAAAGGTAGTGGGCTCGTCGAGCAGTAGCACCGAGGGCTCCTGCGCGAGCGCCGCGGCGAGCACGACGCGCTGGCGCTCGCCGCCGCTGAGCGAACGGAAGTCGCGGGCGCGGAAGGGCTGGCAGTCGGTGATGGCGATGGCGCGCGCGGCGGCGGCGTGGTCGAGCGGCGATTCGAACAGCCCGTCGCAGTAAGGCGTTCGGCCCATCAGCACCACCTGCTCGACGGTGAACGGAAACTCGATGTTGACGTTCTGCGGAACCACGGAGATCCGGCGGGCGAACGCGCGCCGCGGCCAGTCCCGGATTTCCTTGGCCTCAAAACGGCAGGAGCCGGTGTAGCCCGAGCGAAGGCCGGCCATGACGCCAACCAGCGTCGACTTGCCCGCGCCGTTCGGCCCGGCGATGGCGGCGAGCGCCCCGGCCGTGAAATCGAGCGCGCCGATGCGGAGCACGGGCACGCCGTCGTAGGCCACGGCGGTGTCGCGCAGTCGATAGAGCGTCACCGGAAGAGCTCCGGATGCAGGATGCGGGCCAGCTCGCGCGCCAGCTCGACCACGCGCGGGCC
>JACOTZ010000075.1 GCA_016178155.1 Acidobacteriota bacterium | reverse complement strand
TGGATCAGGCCACTCAGGACGACGAGATGTTCATTTGAACGGCAGGCGGGCCTTCCCGGCGCCTCACTGAGCGGCGGCGGAAGGGCCGCGTCTGCTGTCTTTGCGCTCTGCCACTCGCGGTGATACCAGGGCTGGCCGCGGTGCGCATGCGTCTGTTGGGGAAGAAACCGCTCGCGAGCCGGCGCGACTCATGATCGATCTTCATACCCACATCCTTTGGGGCATCGACGACGGCCCTGAAAGCTTCGATGACAGCCTCGCCATGGTGGAACTGGCAGCAGCCGCCGGCACAACCGACATCGTCGCCACGCCCCACGCCAACACCGACTACAGCTTCGACGCAGGGCTCGTCGACGAGCGCATTCGCGAATTATCGGAGGCCGTGGGCGGCGCCATCCGGATCCGTAGAGGCTGCGACTTTCATTTGAAATACGACCTCATCGAGGACGCGTTGATCGATCCGGCGAAGTACACGATCAACCGGCGCCGCTATCTGCTCGTGGAACTTTCGACTCTGACCATCTTCAACACCACGGGCCGGGACCTCGGGCGGCTGCGCGGGGCGGGCATGCTGCCCGTGATCACCCACCCGGAGCGCAATCCGCTGCTGCAGCAGCGCTTCGAGCTGCTCGAGCGCTGGGTAGCGGAGGGCTGTTACCTGCAGGTGACCGCCGATTCGTACTTAGGGCGCTGGGGGAATACCGCCCAGAAATTCTGCGAACAGCTCACGGAAGCCGGCCTGGTGCATTTCGTGGCGACCGACGCGCACGGCGTGCGCGATCGCGCGCCCGACCTGCGAGCGGCGCGCCGCCATCTCGCGCGGCGCTACGGCGAGAAGCTCGCGGCGGAGCTGTTGGTCATCAACCCCCAGGCTGCACTCGCCGGCGATCCGGTGCCGGCGCGAACATCCGAGCCGCCGCGCAAGCGGAGCTGGTGGCGATTCGCCTGACGCGCCGACGATCGGTGCGCCCCGCAACCAGGCGCGGTGGGCGGGGCCCGGCCCCCACTACACTGAAAGTATCGTGCAACTCCCCGGAGACATCGGCGACCCTGCCGCGCGGCGCAAGTGGCGGCGGCGGTCCGTCACCGGCTGGGTTCTCGCTCTTTCGTTGTTGGCCACAGCCCCGGGGCAGACGGGGGCGGACCCGAGCGCGGGCGCAGCCCCGGCGCAGATCGGGGCGGAGCTGGCCCGCCGCATCCGCGATGCCGGCCTGGACGAGCAGGCCTGCTATCGCGTGCGCGATCTCAATTTCGCCAAGGAAGACCTGCGCTTTTACCTGACCGAGGGCTATCTCATCTTCGGCAAGCCCGTCAACGGACGCCGGCTGTCGGCTGTCTTCACCGCCGATGTCGAGGCCGGCGACGCCGAGCTCATCGTCTTCCCGCCCACCCGCAGTGAGCGTCTTTCGCTTGCGTCCTTCACCAGGACGCCGAACCTGGATGAGCACTTCGTCGCCGCCATCTTCGTGTTCAGCGACAACACAGGGGACCACTTGCTGCGGCAGGCGGCGGGCCAGCGCCTGCAACCCGAGGCGGCGCCGCTCCTGCGCAGCGTCTGGGAGCCCGTGGTCAGGAACCTGGCGGAAAGCTTCGAGATCCGGCTGGTGCGCGATCTTCTCTCGGAAGGGGCCGAGGCGAACGGTCTGTTTTTCGCCGGCATCACAGGCCGGTCGCTGGGCAACTTCGACGTGATTTACGATGCCGCGGCGCGCCAGCAGGTTGCCGTGGGCCAGGTCGCGTATCGCGACAACCGCAGTTATTTCGACATGTGGACGAGCTTTCCGGCGCGCTCCTACCGCACGGGCAGGATACAGCCGCCGGAAGAGCGCGCAATCCGTTTGAGCGACATCCGGATCGAGGCCGAGCTGCTGCCGAACTTGCGGGTGCGAGCCGTTACGCGCATGAAGGTCACGGCAGCGCGCGGCGCCGGGCGGGCCATCGATTTCGAGCTGTCGCCCCGGGTGCGTGTGACAGAGCTGCGGATCGACGGCGTGCCGGCCGAGCCGTTCATGCGCGACTCGCTGCGGGCCAACCTGCTGCGACACACCGAAAATGATCTATTCCTGGCGATCGCGCCGAAGCCTCTCGATCCGGGCCGAACTTACGAATTCGAATTCCACCACGAGGGCGATGTGGTGACCGCGTCCGGGAACGGCGTCTTTTACGTCGGCTCACGCGCCACCTGGTATCCGAACCGCAGGGCTGAGTTTGACCGCTATGAGCTGACGTTCCGGTATCCGAAGACCCTCGACCTGGTCTCCACGGGCGAGGTCGTCGAGGATCGCACGGACGGGGAGTGGCGGATCACGAAGCGGCGCACATCGTCGCCGATCCGCATGGCCGGTTTTAACCTTGGCGATTACGACAAGGCCACGGTCAGCCGCGGCGGTTACACCGTCGAGGTCTACGCCAATCGCAAACTTGAGTCGGCGCTGCAGCCGCATCCTCGCGCGGTTCTGGTGGTTCCTCCGCCGGCTTGGCCCCGCGGCGGACGGCGTCCGCAGGAGATGCTGGCCGTGCCCTTGCCCGAGCCGCCGCCCAATCCGACCGCCCGGCTCAGGGTGCTTGCCAATGAGATCGCCTCCGCGCTGGAGTTCATGAGCACGTATTTCGGGCCGCCGCCGTTAAAGACGCTGACCGTCTCGCCCATTCCGGGGACCTTCGGCCAGGGTTTCCCGGGTTTACTCTATCTCTCCACGCTCTCCTACCTGCGCCCCGGCGACCGCCCGGCGGCGCTGCGCGGCGAGGCTTACCGCGTGTTCTTCTCCGAGATTCTGCACGCTCACGAGGTGGGGCACCAGTGGTGGGGCAACCTGGTCACGAGCTCCAACTACCAGGACGACTGGCTGATGGAGGCTTTGGCCAACTATTCCGCGCTGCTACAACTGGAGAAGCGGCGCGGCCGCCGCGCGCTCGATGCGGTGCTCGACGAGTACCGCAAGCATCTGCTGCGGAAAAACGAGGACGGCCTGGCACTGGAATCGGCCGGGCCGATCATCTGGGGCACGCGCCTCCGCTCGTCGCGCTTCCCCGATGCCTGGCGCATCATCCTCTACGAGAAGGGCTCATGGATCCTGCACATGCTGCGAGGCCGCCTGGGCGACGCCCGCTTTCTCCAGATGCTCGGCGAGGTGGCCAAGCGCTACCGCTACCGCGTTCTCACTACCGAAGAGTTCCGCCGCGCCGCGCTGGAGTTTATTCCGCCGAAGTCGCAGGATGCAAAACTCGAGGATTTCTTCGACCAATGGGTTTACGCGACCGGCGTCCCCACGCTTAAGTTGAGCTGCTCGATTTCGGGAAAGGCCGGCGCCTGGAAAGTGCGCGGCACTCTGACGCAGTCGGGCGTGGACGAGGCTTTTACGACACTCGTGCCGGTCGAGGCGCAGTTGCCGGGGAAGCGCGCGGTGACTGAGTGGATCCAGAGCTCGAGCGAGCCGGTGCGGTTCACGCTCACCCTCAAGCAGCGGCCGCTCCGGGTAGCGCTCGACCCGGCGGGCACAGTGCTGGCGAAGATCGACTGAGAAGAGGCGGCGCGATGCCGCGCGAAGGCGGGCACCGGCAGGCGGTGGAGGAATGCGAGTCTTCGCCGGCCCACGGATTGGCACACGTTTGGGCTGCCATAACTTCCGCGGATCTCGCCGCGAATTTCTTTTTTTGGGCACGGTACGCGAAGCCTGGCCGCGTCGCGAGCATCTATACAACATAGTGTTCACTGGACCGAATGTTGGAAACCGCACAATAAAATCGTGCGCCGGAAACAAATCAGAGCAGCCGCTGCGGGGAAGGTGCTACGAGACGGGTAGCGACTTCGCGCTAGCGGCCGAGTTGTACGACGCACGCGCCCGCACCGATGAGATGTTCTGGCTGCTCGATCCCGCGGCCCTTTACGAGCGTCCGGCGCCGGAGCGGCACCGCCTGATCTTCTATCTCGGACACCTCGAGGCATTCGACTGGAACCAGATCTGCCGCGGCGCACTGGAGACGACGGCGTTTCATTCCATGTTCGACAAGCTGTTCGAGTTTGGGATCGATCCCGAGCCGGGCCAGTCGCCGGCGGACCGCCCCTCCGATTGGCCGCGCGTGGAGGAGGTGGCGCGGTACAACGCCGAGGTGCGCCGGCGCGTAGACGAAAGCCTGGCGCGGGCGCCCGCGCAGATCGTGCAAGTCGCGCTCGAGCATCGTCTCATGCACGCCGAGACTTTCGCGTATCTCATGCACGAGCTCCCGTACGAGCGCAAGCTCAGGCGTGCGGCGCATGCGGTACGGCAGGACAGCGGCCCTCCGCCTGAGGCGCGCATGGTGGACATTGCGGAGGGAGAGGCCACGCTCGGCCAGGATCCCGCGGCCTTCGGCTGGGACAACGAGTTCGCGCGCCACAGGATGCGTGTCCCGAGCTTCCGGATGGCGCGCTACAAGGTTACGAACGGCGAATACCTGCGCTTCGTCATGGAGGGCGCGGCCGCACCGCACTTCTGGGTCCGCCAAGGCGAGCAGTGGTTTTATCGCGGCATGTTCGGACTACGCCCGCTGCCGCTCGACTGGCCGGTGTACGTGACGCACGAGGAGGCGGCGGCGTACGCGGCGTGGAGGGCGAAGTCGCTGCCGTCCGAAGAGCAGTTCCACCGCGCCGCCTACGGATCGCCGGACGGCGGCGAGCGCGCATATCCATGGGGCGGCGCAGCGCCCGGTCCGCGGCGAGGCAATTTCAACTTCCGCCGCTGGGATCCCGAGCCGGTGACCGCGCATCCTGCCGGGGAGAGCGCCTTTGGGATCGCGCAGCTCGCGGGCAACGGCTGGGAATGGACTTCAACCCGATTCGGTCCGTTTCCGGGATTCGAGCCGTTCCCGTTTTACCCGGGCTACTCGGCGAATTTTTTTGCTTCGCCGCACTTCGTGCTGAAAGGCGGTTCGCCGCGCACGGCGCGGCGGCTGCTGCGGCGGTCGTTCCGCAACTGGTTCCGGCCCTGCTACCCCTACGTCTATGCGACCTTCCGCCTTGTTGAAAACGGCTGAGCCTCTGGCCGCGCCGCTCTCCGAGTTTGCGCGCGACGTGCGCGCCGGGCTGCTCACCGCCGGGCAGAAACGGCTGCCGGAAAAATATCTGTACGACGAGCTGGGCAGCGTGCTGTTCGACGCCATCACACTGGTCCCGGAATATGGCCTGACCCGCGCCGACGAGCGGCTGCTCGCGGCGCACGCGGGCGCGATTGCGCGGAAGCTTCCGAAATGGCTGCTGATCGTCGAGCTCGGCTGCGGGTCGGGGCGGAAGACGAGCAGCCTGTTGCGAGCGCTCTGCGGAAGCAAACAGGTCCGCTATTTCCCGGTCGACGTGTCGCCGGCGGCGCTAGCGCTGTGCGAGCGGCAGCTCGCGGGCCTGTGCGAGGTGCATCCGGTGCGCGGCACGTTTCTCGAAGGCATCGATGCCGCGCTTGGGCGGCGGACGGCCGGTGAGCGGGCGCTGGTGCTGTTTCTGGGCGGCACCATCGGCAATTTCGACCGCCATGAGGCGCGGCGTTTTCTCGGCGCCGTGCGGAGCAGGCTGCGCGCGGGGGACGCGCTCCTCCTGGGAGCGGACCTGGTCAAGAGCATCGAAACGCTGCTGCTCGCCTACGACGACCCGGCCGGGGTGACCGCGGCCTTCAACCTGAACCTGCTGGCCCGCATCAACCGCGAGCTTGGCGGCGATTTCGACCTGCGCCGTTTCCGCCACGTCGCGCGTTATGACGAGCGGCACCGCCGCATCGAGATGCACCTGCTCGCGACCGCGGCTCAGCGGGTGTCGATCCCCGGAGCCGGGTGCACCGTGCACCTGCGGCGCGGGGAGACGATCTGGACCGAATCGTCCTACAAGTACACCGAAATCGAGTTGTTTGAGCTTTCCCGAAGCAGCGGGTTTGAAGTAGTCAACTGCTGGACGGATCGCGAGTGGCCATTCGCGAACAGCCTCTGGCGCGCCGCGCGTCGCAGCCGTGCCGCGGAACCTTCGGTTTGACGATCGAGACCCGATCAAGACCGACGCGTGGTCGAGCTTCGACAGCTTCAGGAACAGAGCCCGACGGCTTTCTCTTGCGACCGGGCGTACCGCGGGCGGCTCCTGATTCAATTTTCAAAGATCGCGGCCCGATGAAGGCGTTTGCCTTGCTCGCGGGCGCTTGCCGAAGTTCGTCACCAACAGGATTTCGAACCGCTTGCTGACGCGCGCGGCTCAGTAAGTGCCGTCAAATCAGCGGAATCGTTCTCAGCCACGACCGTCAGGGAGTGGTGGTGACGAACTTCGGCTTGCCGAGGCGTCAGGCGGCCCGTTGGGCCTCGGCCTCTGGCTCCGGCCGGGCCTCGTTGCCGGGCTGGCGGCGGTCGCAGTCGAGGGTTCCCTGAACAGCGGCCGGGATTTCCGGAGCTTGCACGGCCGCGGGTTGAGGCTGACGAAGCGAAGCCAATTTCGCGGAAGCAGCCGTTTGCTGAGCGGGTTGCGGAGGCTTGGCGGCCGGGGCGGGTGTGGGTTCGGCCTCGGCGGCGGGCGGCTCGATCGAGACGACCTCCGAGGGCGCAAAGGAGCCGAGCTCGAAGCGGGTCTCCTGGAGCGCCTGGAGCTCGTGCAGGCTGCTCTTGAAGCAGCGGTCGATGGCGGTCTCGTAGCGGACGATGCGAGTGAGTCCTTCGGTGTGCGCGAAGGCTTCGCCGAGGCCGCCGTTGAAGCAGCGTTCCATGGCGGCGACGATCTCGCGCTCGGCGCGGCCGAT
>JACOTZ010000043.1 GCA_016178155.1 Acidobacteriota bacterium | reverse complement strand
CGTGACTGCGGAGCCCAAAGCCAGGGCCACTATGGCCAGCGCAAAAATGCATTTGCGCAAATCTACCATTTCCTTCTCCTTGTGAGTTTCAAAGTTGAGATCTTGAATTGATGGAAGTTCTCTTTCAACCTGAGCCTCAGGTAATACTCGAAAGCTCAAATCTTGACCGACTTCTCATTCTTGTTCTAAGTGTTATCTGTGCTCGCGGGATTCACGTAGATGAATGCCGCTCGAACCCTTGGACGCAGTCAGAATATTCATACCATTACCGCGCACCTGAGTCAAGCCAAAAGTTACGTCCTTGCATACACTTCGGGGGGCGAAGGCGTTCCTTCCGGTGTGGATTGGCATCCATGTACGTGTACGATTTATAACAGTCGCTTGCTGAAACGTCGTTAGATTGGCTCTGACGGCGATTTCTTGCAGCGGATGGGGATTTCCACAAGCTGTGAGTTTTGACCCGTTTCTTCCCGCCAGGAGACCGCTTTTACTCAACCGAAATCTCCGCAGCCGCGCTTTCCACCCCTCCCTGGCGGAGCGCGAGCAGCTTCGCCAGCCCCGGAGGCGCTTCGGCGGGAATGAGCACGTTCACCTGGTAAAGCCCGAGGAATCCCGGCGCGAAGCCCGCGAACATCACCGGGACCTCGCTGCGGTCGAGCAGAGCGGTGACGGGCTCGGCCGCTGCCATAAGACTCCCGGACGGAACGACGGCGCCGAGCCCCGTGGCGAAGAGCGCGACCACGGTGCCGCGCCGCGCGGGGACCGATGGAAGATTCAAGCTACCGTCCTGGTTCAGCGCAGCGGCCCGGTTCGCGCCCGCAAGACGGGCGTCGAGCCGGAAAATCGCCGGCGCGACGGCCTGCACATCGAGCGGCTGCTCGGCCGAGCCGTAGGGCGAGCTGACGCGGAGCACGTGGGTTCCCGGCTCCAGGTCTGGCGGTAGCTGCAGGTTGATCTGAAATGGCAGCGCCGCGACCACAGCGGCTGTGCGCCCGCTGATTTCCGCCTTGGTCGAGCTGCCGGGTTTGGCGAGCCCGCTGCCAAACACCGCAACCAAGCCGCCCGGCGCCATATCCAACGTGAATGTCGCGGCGTTGACCACAGCGCGCGCCGCGAGAGTCAAATCCTGGGTTGAGATGACAAGCTGCGTGCCCGGCCGCGTCGCCTTGAAGGAAGCCGCACCCGCACCCGCCAGCTCGACGCGCCCGCCGAGCGAAGCCAAATCGGTCACCGTAGCCTCATAGGCCGCTTCCGAATCGATGTCGATCTGGTATACCTTCTGTGTGCCGTCGCAGTAGCGCTGGCGGAAAACGGCGGAGGACGCCGGCGTTCCGTCGGGTATCGCGGGCGCGGCGGGCCATTCGACCGCGACGCCGCACTCGCCGGCCTGCGACGTCATGGCCGGCGCCGGCCCGGTGGTCGCCATCACGAACCCGGTGCCCGCCGGCGTCCCGGGTACAAGGCGCAGCGCGGCGGAAAGTCCCGCCTTCCAGGCGCGTCCTCCGGCCGAAAAGCCGTTCAGATACTCCTGCAGGGTGGGGCGCGCGAAGGCCGGGTTGGGGTCGTGCACCAGGACCGAGCCGTCGGCGCCGACGCCCATGGCTACAACGAAGTGCGACCCGGCTGGAGTGTCGCCCGCATTCATCGTGAGCGCAAGCAGCACCGGCGTGCCTTGGGCCGTGAGATCGCGAACCGCGTTGATGTCCGGTTTCCCGGCGGCGATGTCGAGTGCGTTGCCGGCGAAGACCGGCAGGCGCCACAGGTTGACGATCTGCTCTTGCGAACCGCCGGGCGCGAGAAAACCGTCGCAGATCTGCACACCCTGGCTGTCGAAGGTACAGAAGCCGCGCAGGAACTCATTCAACGTCGCGACATCAGCGAGGCCATTGGGGGCGGGCGCATCGCCGCGGTCCTGATAGAAACGGACGAGCGAAGCCGCGGCCGCGAGCAGCGCGCCTTTCTGCGCCACGGTGGCCGGGCCGTTGCCCAGCGGCTGATCGACCGCCTGCGTAAAGCGCGGCAGGTTCTCGATGCGTGTCCGCGCCGCCCGCGCGCTGAACATGGTCACCTGGCGGCCGGCTTCGACAGAAACCACCGCCACCGATTCGGAGAAGGGCAGCCGCAGGCGCGCCTCGGCCTCTCCCCGTTCATCGGTCGTAGTCGAGGCAGTGACGATCTGCGAGCCCGGAGAGGCATTGAACACCACGGGAAGACCGGCGACCGGAACGCCCGTCTCATCGCGCAGCGCGATGCGCAGAGGCTGCGCGAGCACCGCCCCGGGCGCGCCCGCCTGCGTATCACCCGAAAGCCTCACCAGCCGCAGGGTGCTTTCCGCAAGGGAGCGCACTGAGTAGGTCGCCTCGGCCGCGCGCAGATCGCCGGCCGTATCGACTGCACGAATGCGCACGCTGGCGCTCGCCGCGCTGCGCGGCACGAAAATCTCCCAGGAGTACGAGCCCGTCTGCGCCGGCACTACGAAGTCGGGCCGGCCGGTCATGGAAACGCGCAAGGTGGCGCCGTTCGGGAAGCCGCCGATGATAATCCGAACGCGGCCGCCGGCCACGATGGCGGCCGGTGTCGCAGTCACCGAGGGCGTGCGCTCGCGCTGAATCAGCGTGGCTTCGGCATCGCCGCTCGAGTACTCGAGGACACCGCCTTCGAACTCCTGCCGCCGCTTGCCCGACCAGGGGAACTCGTCCGTCGTGGGAAAGCCGAGCTGCCCGCGCGCTCCGCCTACTGCCGCGTACTTCGCGAGCGCGAGCCCCTGGACGAAAAACACTTTCCCCGCGAGCGGCCCGATGTCGAGCGCGGCCATGAGGCCGTTGCGGAAAGTCTGAACACTGCCTGTGACTCCGGTGAAGGAAGCGGCTGCGTCCCTTTCGCTGACGGGCATGCCCGCTGCTCCATTCTCGAAATTCAGGGCCGCCCACTTCTGCAGAATCGGACCGGTGACCAGGCGAACGGGGTTGCCCGCGAGCGCGCCATTCTGGAAAAGCTGCCGCGGGGCGCGCGAGGAATCGAAGAAGACGTCAGAGGTCGGGTACCCAAGCGCCTGGGCCGGCCCGCCCAGCTCCAGGTACCGGCTGAGCAGATCGCCCGCGACGACGTACCCCACCGCGGAGCGATCGGCGAGCGCGACCAGGTAGCGCGCGCTCGTGTTGGGCTCGACACCCTGAAACTCCTGCACGTAACCCGCGCCCAGACGCCGCACCGGCCCGGGCGCGGGCACCTGCACCGCAATCCGGGCGCGGCGGATCGCGTCCTGAAAAGCCTGTTCGATGGCAAGTGTGGGCGCCCCCTCGCCGGCCTGGCAGCAGGGCGCAAGGACGATAATCGTGAGCGGCGGGCTGATCCTGCCTTCGCTGACAGCGGTGACGATGGCCGTGCCGCCGCCCGTCGCGCGCAGCACGACTGCCAGCCCCGTGCCTTCCACGGCGGCTACGCGGCTGTTCGATGTGCGGAAAGAGACGGACCGGTCGCTGAGCTCGACTCCGTTCGCCGAGAACAGCGTCGCCCGCAGCGGTACGGTTTCGCCGAGCTTCAGCCGCAGCGGCGACCCTCCGGGCGTGAGCATGACGCTGTTGACCGGAAGTCTGATGACGGCGCCGCCCCCGGGCGAGTAATCGATGCTACCGCCCTGAAAAGCCTGCCGCCGATCGCCGTTGGGGAGAAGCATCTCTTCACCGGCCGGGAAGCCGAGAAACCCCGCGTGGCCGCCGTTCGCGACGTACACGTCATAGACGGGCTGCCGGACCGACAGGAGCCGGCCGTTCAGAAGGCCGGAGGTGATATTGAAGATCGCGCCCCGCGAGTAGGTCTGCAGCGTCGCATTGCCGCCGGCCGAAGAGGTCACCGCTGTTTCCGCGGAAATTGCCGGCCCGAGTGCCGCAAGACCGCCGAGCGAGCTCCAGCGGGTGAAGAAAGGATCGCGGCTCGAGAAGTTCTGTCCATTCAGCGTCGCCGTCTGGTAGCTGAACAGCACGTAGTTCTTGTCGAAAGTCTG
>JACOTZ010000074.1 GCA_016178155.1 Acidobacteriota bacterium | reverse complement strand
ACCGCTTGCTGACGCGCGCGGCTCAGTAAGTGCCGTCAAATCAGCGGAAGCGTTCTGAGCCACGACCGTCAGGGAGTGGTGGTGACGAACCTCGGTTAGGGGGCTCGCCCAACGTCCCCGAGCCCTGCCGGCCCACGAACTCTCATCGCAGACGCGCCGCCGCCACAGTGGAGAATAGGCAGAAATGAAGCTTCTCCGGTTCGTTGCAGATAATCAGCGCCCTGCCGCGGGCCTTCTCACCCAAGCCGGCGTCGTCCCCGTGGCCGAAATCAATGCCCGCACCGGTACGCGCCTGCCCGACGACCTGCTGGCGATCATCCAGTCCGGCGCGGTCTCCCAGCTCCGCGTTCCGGACAGGGCGGAAGCCATCCCTCTCGACCGCGTCCGTCCGGTTCTGCCTTACGACACCCCGCCCAAGATCTGGTGCATCGGCCTGAATTACAAGTCGCACGCCGAGGACATCCAGGCCGTCCAGCCCGAGGAGCCCGGCAGCTTCATGAAACCGGCTTCCTGCCTGTTCCAGCCCGGAACCGAGATCGTCCTGCCGCCGCCCGACGTTTCCGGCGACGTCGATGCCGAGGGCGAGTTGGGCGTGGTCATCGGCCGTTCCTGCCGATTCGTCCCCGCTGAGCACGTCCGCGACGTCATCTTCGGCTACACCACGACGCTCGACCTCACGGCGCTCGACGTTCTCCGCAAAAATCCGCGCTACCTCACACGCGCCAAGTCGATCGATACCTTCTTCAGCTTCGGCCCGGTCATCGTCACCGCGGACGAGATCGGCGACGTGGATGCGCTCGAGGTCGTGACCGAGCACAATGATGGCGTCTGCTCGCGTGACTTCGTTCGCAACATGCGCCACCGCCCCTTCGAGTTGGTGCGCTTTCACAGCGAGTTCATGACGCTCGAACCCGGCGACCTGATCTCGACCGGCTGCCCCAAGGGCGCCCGCATCAAGGCCGGCGACCGCGTCCGCGCCCGTATCGACGGCATCGGGACCCTGGGCGCCGGCGTGCGCCAGGGCCGGCGTCAGCCCCGGTATTGATGAGGCCGCACCCGGCAGCCAGGCCCGAAACCTTGGCCGCGCTTTTACCCATTCCGGCCGTCGCGATCCCTGGCTCAACCGTCCACCGGCGGCCTCAACCGGAAGCCCGAAGGTGCACCCTTTCGGGAGCGCTCGATGCTACCATGGTATCCAGGTCGCGTGTCCTCCCAACCATCTGCATTTAAAAGATTTCTGCTCTGGGACTTCCCCCGCGCCGGCTGGCAGTACGACATCATCGTTGCCGTCATCCTTGCCTTTATCTTCCTCACTCCGCGCGATTTTTTCCGGGATCAGCCGCGCGCCAGCAACGTCGTCCGACTGCCCGCCGAACACGGTGCGAACGTGTTTTGGCTCGAGTCCGGTCTGCTCGCTGCCCTGCCCGAGTCCGAGCGCCCGGCCCGCGCCGCGGCCATCCTGCGCTCCCGCTTCGGCCACCGCGAGCTCCCCGTCAGAGTGCTTCCCATTTACGATGCCGAACATGAGATCAAAGGCTTTATGATCTACACCAAACCGTGACTCCGCCGGCCTATAGAAATCCATAACCTTGAATGCCATTCCGACATCTCTTCAATAGAGTGCTTCCATCCATGCGTTATTTTCTTGTTCTGATTCCGCTGCTGGCCTTCGGACGGGTCTCCCCCGCCACAACCGCGCAGGACGTGTTCGCCCGAATGGACAAGGCCGCGCCCGCTTTCACCGGCCTCGAGGCCCAGCTCAAGAAAACCAGCTACACCAAGGTCCTCGATGACACCTCGCTCGAGAGCGGCGCCGTCCGGATGCGCAGGGATAAGCCCAAGTCCTTGCAGGTCTTGATCGACTTCGTCGCCCCGGACGCCAGAACCGTTGCCTTCGCGGGCAAGAAGGCGGAGATCTATTACCCGAAGATGAAGGTCGTCCATGAGTACGATCTCGGCAAGCACCGCGAGCTCGTCGATCAGTTCCTGCTCGTGGGCTTCGGGGTCACCGGCAGGGATCTTGAATCCGCCTACACTGTCAAGCTGGCGGGAGAGGAGACCGTCTCGGGCGAGAAAACTTCACATCTCGAGCTGACCCCCAAGTCGGCCGCCGTCCGCGACAAGGTCGCCAGGGTCGACCTCTGGATCGGCGAGGCCGGCCATCCTGTCCAGCAGAAGTTCACCGAGCCGTCCGGCAATTACACCCTGTTCACGTATACCGGCATGAAACTCAATCCGGCGCTGAGCGACGATAAACTGAAGCTGAAGCTACCGAAAGGCGTGAAACGGGAAAGACCCCAAAAGTGATCCAGACGCAAACTGCCCCCACCTCGACGGACGTAGAGAGGAAGGTTTCCTCCCGCCTCTCGTTTCTCGATTGGACGCGCGGCGTGGCCGCCGCCATCATGCTGCAAGGCCACGTGTTTCACTCGTTTGCCCGGCCCGAGCTCCGCGACAGCGGTCTTTACGTCATTTCCCAGTTCGTCGGGGGGATTGCCCCCGCCATTTTCCTGTTCCTCACGGGCCTCACCTTTTCGTTCATGATGCACGGCCTTGAGCGTCGCAATGAGCCGCCCCGCGCCCGTATCCTCCGCGCCCTGCGCCGGTCCGGATACCTGTGGGCCCTCGCCTTCCTGTTTCGACTACAGCTCTGGCTCTTCGCTTATCCGCAGAGCCCCTGGACTGATCTGCTCAGGGTTGACATCCTCAACTCGATGGGCCTGGCCCTGACCACTCTCGCTCCGCTCGCCTTCCTCGGCACCGCCCAGCGCGTCCATGCGGGTGTGATTTATGGGGCGCTGGTAGCCGCGCTGTCACCTTTGGTGACCTTGTACGAGCCCGCCGGCCTGCCGCAGATCGTTCGCAGTTACTTTGTACCCGACTACAACTACTTCAGTTTCTTCCCTTGGGCCGCTTTCGTCGGTTTCGGCCTGAGCGCCGGCGCCATCCTCCGCCTGGCCGGGCATGAGCAGATGCACCGCCTCATGCAGTGGGCGGCCATCATTGGCTTCGGCCTGATACTTTCGGGCCAGTATTTCTCGAACATTCCGTACTCGCTCTACCCGGCGAGCGAATTCTGGCTGAACAGCCCAGGCCTCATCTTTATAAAGCTCGGCGTGATTCTGGTGCTCGTTCCGCTGGCGTTTCTCTGGACGCACCACGGCGCCGGTCAGGGCTGGAGCTGGGTCCGCCTGCTCGGGACCACTTCTCTGCTCGTCTACTGGGTCCACATCGAGCTGGTCTATGGCCGCTGGTTCGGCTTCTGGAAAGAGAACCTCACACTCGCGCAATGCGTCTGGACGGCCCTCGTTTTGACCGTGCTCATGATCGCACTCGCCGGCGCAAAAACCCGCTGGAGACCCAGGCTCGAATCGCTGTGGCTGCTCCGCAGGCAGCCCGCCGCGGCCCGCTGAGCCGTTGCCGCAATGCGACCGCCATCGGCCCCGGCGGTCAGCCACTGAATCTGCCCCGCACTACAATGGCCGTAAATGCCGCGACTCGCAGCCCTGTGTCTGATGCTCGCCGCTCTGGCGCGCCCCGAGCATCTCTCGAACATCCGTCAGCTCACGCACGGCGGTCTCAATGCCGAAGCCTACTGGTCACCCGATGGCAGGCGCATCATCTTCCAGTCCACCCGCGATAATCTCCAGTGCGACCAGATCTTCATCATGAATGCCGACGGCTCGGACCAGCGCATGGTCTCCACCGGCAAGGGCCGCACTACCTGCGGCTATTTCCTCGCTGACGGCAAACACATCCTCTACGCCTCCACCCACGAAGCCGGCGCCGCCTGCCCGCCCGCGCCCGACCGCAGCCGCGGCTACGTCTGGGCCGTGTACCCGGGCTATGACATCTATCTCGCGACCGGCGCGGGCAAGATCGTGCGAAAACTCACCAGTGTCCCCGGCTATGACGCCGAAGCCACCGTCAATTGGAAGACGGGCAGGATTGTCTACACGTCCATGGCCTCGGGCGATCTGGACCTGTGGACCATGGATTCCGATGGCGGCAATAAGAAGCGGGTGACCACGGCGGAAGGCTACGATGGCGGCGCCTTCTTTTCCCGAGACGGCCGCAAGCTCGTCTGGCGCGCCAATCATCCCGGCGATCCCGCCGCCCGCCGCCGCTATCGCGATCTCCTGTCCCAGAACCTCACCACCCCCATGAAAATGGAGATTTTTCTCGCGGATGCGAACGGGAAAAATTCCCGCCGGATCACCGATTTCGGCTGCGCCAGCTTCGCCCCGGTCTTCACCCCCGACGGCAGGAAAATCCTCTTCGCTTCGAACAAACACAACTGCGACGGCCGCGGATTCGAGCTTTTCCTGATGAACCTCGACGGCTCCGGCCTCGAGCAGGTCACCGCCTTCGGCGGCTTCGCGTCTTTCGCCGAGTTCTCTCCCGACGGCAAGCGCATCCTCTTCGCCTCGGATCGCAACGCCAAGTCCCGCTACGAATTCAATATCTTTGTCGCCGACTGGAAGTAGTGGCCCGCGTCCAGTCTTCAGCGCGCCTGCCTTTGGCGCCCAGCCCGCCGCCTTCTCCTACACTGAGAAACGAAATGCAGCCCGGTGATCCCGTAGCGGTACTCGCCACCATTGTGGCCGGTGCCGTCGCCTCGTGGCTGATCCACAAGATGCTTTCGGCGCCGCGGCCGCGAGATACCGCGGATGACCGGGAGCAGTTCAACGCGCACTACCAACGCTTCGAGGCCACGGTCATGGCCGTTTGGTTGTTCGTGCTGGCGCCCGCCACGAGCTTCGCAGCCTGGCGCGTGCTGCTGCGCGCGCGGGAAGCATATGCCGCTCGTCTGGGACAGGCCGAAATCACTCTGGCGGCTGACCTTACCACCTTGGCGGCCGCTGCCTTCTTTGTCGGCATGACAACATCCGCTGCTTTGCTCACATTCGCGGGCCGCGTGATCCTGGGCGATCGACTCGCGGCGTATGAACGCTACCAGGCGATTCGCTACCCCCGCTTGCGGCACAAAGTGATTCCGCTTTGCGTCGTCTTGGTCGCACTTTCTCTTCTCCTGGCGGCGGCGGTGATCGACTGGTATGTACTCCTCACTTCCGATCGCCTCCGCTTCAACAACTTTTTTTCATACGCCGAGCGGGTCCAACGCTACGAGGACGTCAGTGCGATTCGCTCCGCTCCGGGCAGCATCGCCTTCGCTCGCAACCGGATATGGCGGCGCGATTACGTCATTTGTTTCAAGGACGGAAGTTCCTGGTCCACGCAGTCCCATCCGGGAATTCTTTCCGTGCGCAACAAGACTCGACTGGCCCGCTTCGTCGCGGAAAAATCGCGCATCCCGATTTCGGAGCTGGAGGTGCTGAGCCGCGCGGACCAATCCTGTGAATCGCCGACCGTTCCTGCGCCGGCCGCCGCCTGGCGCGAGGCCGGAATTCTTCCCCAAACCTTCACCGCCCGCGACCTCAGCCTCGGCGCGGATGCAGTCGGCGTCCTCGCCGGCTTCACCGAATCCGCTCCGCCGCGGCGGCGCGCTGAAATCTGGCGATTGACGCCCGGCCGTCCCGAGCAGGTCTACACAGGACCCGGGGCGATCGTTTCGATCGATGGCAAGCGCTCCCGCTGGCTGGCGGCCGCCGAGGGGCCAAATCGCCTGCTTGCTTCGCTCGATGCCGCGCGCCACTGGAAAGAGATCGGAGAAATTCCCCTCGAAGCGGTCGTGCAGGTCCTCTCCGGCGATGCGTCCCGGGTTTGGGCCGCCGGCGCTCGCAGTCTGCGGCATAGCGAGGATGGCGGCGTCAATTGGAAGCCGCTCCCGTTTCCGGATGCGGTCGTGGAAGGCGGCCCCAGCCGGGCATTCCTGCTCGATGACGCGGGAAATCTCCTGGCTTTCGGCTCGGGCTTGATGCGGATGAAATCAGGTACGCGGACGTGGGAACGTATCTTGACCGCGGAATACACCGTCTTGGCCGTTGACCACCCGGTCGTTGCGGCAGTCGTGGACGGCAATCCTCTGGTTTTGCGATTCACGGGAGAGGCTCTGGTCCGGCTTGCCGAGTTGCCTCGAGGCTTCACCCCTGTTGCGCTGGCCTCCGAGGGGCAGACAATCCGCGTTCTTTCCCCTGATGGATTGTTCAGCAGCGGCGATGGCGGCAAGACGTGGAGCTCGGCCGTTCTGAAAGCCTTCCACAAGGCTGCGATTGCGTGGCCGACGATCCGCTCGTACCGCCGAAGTGGCATCTGCGTGGTCCCCGTAGACAGCTCTCGAGATGCTGGATCGCTAAAGTTTTGGCCTCGGTAGTCCACCTACAAAAAACACGTTGGCTGGAATCCGGAGCTGCGAGGCGCAACGTATAAGACCCAAGCTGAATGTCAGTTGTCCGACTCAATTCGGTCGGCGGCCGAACAGTTCCGGGGCCAATTAGCCAAGGCGCGATCGCAACATCGGCAGCTAGATTCGGCAGAAACGAGCTGCGTATCGGACGCCTCCGAGCACCCTCAACCCGGTCAAAGACATAACCCGCTGCAATCGTCGGCGGCAGGAGAGTAACGCTGAGGACATCTCGCCCGACTTCTGGAATCGCGACACTGACTTCACGCATCTCGTCCACAAGGGCAGATTCGCATTCCTCAAGCGAGCGGTCCTGCAGTTTTGATAGCAACTGCTCGCGGTCGCGATGATAGAAGTTGACTGACGGTGCCGCAACGACCGTGAACGGCCTTTTTCCCTGCCGAGGATAATGCCAGAGCCGATTGCGGCAGCCTTTCTCAACGTCAGTTCTGCCATTTGGTTTACTGATCCAGGCGATGATGGGCCTGTGGCGCCCACGGCTGTTCCATTGCCATCCGGCGGCAACGATATCGAAATGCATCGCCTTCCAGTTGGCTCGCCAAATCGGCCGCACATTTGCGACCGCATCGCGAAGTGCTTCGGATATGCGTGTAAGTGTCTGCCCAATGGTCTCAGAAGGTGGCGAGATCGACCCAGGAAACGCGGGAACCTTTCTGTCGCGATCGAATCGGGTGCCGATGATTGTCTCCGCCAGCCACTGATCGGTGGGCACCTCGTCCAGTATAGACATTCCGGTATACGCCACAGTGACGATTGCATTTTGGCAAGCGTAAACCATACCCTTGTTCGCTTGTTTGTCGGCGATTTCGGCACCGGCAGTGATGCGGCGATCGGATGTTTGAAGGACATAATCCGACGATGCTTTCGTCAAGATAAGTGTCATGGCGATGCGTACATTTCTACTTTATCAGCGACGGCCAGCACACATCGTGAGCGACGCGCCACTCGGAAACAGGAGACGGCCTCACCTACCCGAATCGGGCCCGACGCCCATCCAGGGACCCGCATGCCAATCGAATCACCGACCGGCATCGAGATCTTCCGGGAGCCTGCGGCTACTCTCTCTCGGGGATCCAGTTGCGTCGCCGTTCCGATAGCGAGCAGCGGCGCAGGTTACCGCGCTGTATAATGGGCGAGCCTCGGGTCAGGAGGATATATGAAACTCATCTTTGTCGGCGCCGTTCTCGGGCTTGGTCTGGCGTTGTCGGCCCATGGGGACGTCACGCTGAAGCAGACAACCGGCGGCAAGGGCATGGGCATTTCGGGAAACGCGAGCGGCGTCACCTACATCAAGGGCAACAAGATGCGCTCTGATGTCGTCATGGGGGACAAGACGCAGACGATGATCTTCGACGTCGACGCCCAGAAGTTGTACATGTTCGATTCCAGGAAGAAGCAAGCTGACGTATGGGACATGGCGACCTTCGGGGCCGAGCTCTCGAAGGCCGTCGACGTGTCTGGCGCGAAAGCGTCGCTGAAGTCGAACGGGCAGACCAAGCAGATCGCCGGGCACTCGACCGCCGGCTATGACATGGAGGTTTCGATGCAGTCGGCCATAGGCGGCAGCAAGGACATGACCATGACCGTGACGCTGTCGGGCCCGATCTGGATCGTGAAAAACGCGCCGGGATCCGCCGACTATGCCCGCTTCTACAAGGCAGCGGTCGAGAAGGGCTTCATCTTCTCCGACCCGCGCGGCGCGAAAGCTCAGCCCGGTCAGGCCAAGGCGATGGCCGAAATGTACCGGCAGATGGCTGACATCGGCGGCATCCCTTACGCGACCAACCTGCAAGTCAAGATGAGCGGCAGCGGCCCCATGGCGGGGCTCCTGTCGAAGATTGGCAGCGTGACCATGACGACCACGGTCGACTCCGTGGAGGTCGCGCCCCTGGCCGACAACCTGTTTACGCCGCCGGCAGGCTACAAACTGAATCAGAAGAAGTGAAGGGCGCCTGCGCATTGGCCGCGCCCGCGTCGGAGCGAGCAGTCGAACGGCTTATCTCGATGATTAACTCGCGACAAACGCTATGACTCTATCGGGAGTGGCCCGGCGCAGGAAGCTTGAGGAGAGGTAGGCGGCTGAACGCTGGGCCACTCCCGATAGAGTCATAGCGTTAAGCCCGAGTGAACCGCGCCGAGTGCGGCAGAGAGCGTGCAGCAAGCTACCATCTATTAACTTCCCAGTACCGAGTCCCTCGCCGATGGCGAAGTGTAAGATCGACTATTGCCCCTCCGCACCCTTTCCGACGAGCTGGAACGATTGCCGTGCCGGATCGGCTCGGTTCCGTGCTTTCGACCGCGCGGCGATGGCCTGGCCCCTCAACAGGTCAAGAGTGGAGAACAAATCGCGCGGGCGCAAAGCCAGTCAACGCTTCGGCGGTTCCGAGGAGAGGCGGAGAAAGCGCGCCGCGTTGTTATACAAGATGTGACGTTTTTGCGCCGAAGACAGGAAATTAGCGGACTCGATGCCATCAATGGCGAGACGAAGTGCTTCGGGCCAGATCATCTGGTCCGATCCAAACATGACCCGTCCGCCGAAGCCGGCCTGGACGAGCCGCCGAAGGTAGGTGTGGAACTCTGCGCGTGGAATTTTCCAGGAGATGACGCCAACATCGACGTAAACCTGGGGGTGCGCAAAAAGCATCGCAATCATCTCATCGAGCATGGGCCAGCCGGCGTGCATCACATATACCCGCATCTTCGGATGCCGTAAACGCAGGCGGCCGATTTGTTCGCGGGGCGCCTGAGGGTCCTTGGAAGGCTAACTCACTGATCGGGGAGCTACGTAAAATTCGACTTTTTCGTAGGATCGGATTGGCAGCTCTTTCGGAACCGGCAGTGGCCTGGGATGAAAAAGGGGGCGAAGCAGCGGATTTTATCGGCCGGGCCACAGGCGTGTTCTGCAGGTAATCGGGGAAAATGTAGCGCCGTCTGAGGTGAAGCTTGCGGTGCAACGCGTTGCCCTCCAGGGAAAGTCCGCTCCCGATGCGAATCTCCACAGACAATCCGGCGATCAGGCTGTGAGTATCCGAGAACAGGTCAAAGGTGGTTAGTCCCGAGGGACGGCTTGGGTCCTGAAAAACGGTTCGCGAAATCGGAAAATCCCGCGTGAGATTGGTCCCGCCGGCGAATCCGAACGACAGCTCCTGCCCGCATATCAGTCCACGGCTCATCAGGGCAGCAAGCGCCATCTTCGTCAGTCGCAGCAAACACGTCCTCCGCATTCTGAACGAAAAGCGAACGGCGATTCCAAGACAGCCCATTGATCGGCAAGCGCCGGATGACCGAGACAAGGCAAACGACACGAACTGAGCAATTGGCTCGCCATCAAGAGCGGGAAACGCCGTTCGATCGGAATGGCTGCAAGTGAGACATTACGCCGCGGACCGTTCAGAGGCAACGCGTTTCAGATGTGTGAAACGTTGCCACAGTTTTTGCGGGCGCGCGCACAGGGTATCAAGGCTCCACGAGCGAAATGCCGATGCACGCAGACGCTGCGCAGCCTGTGTCATCGCGCAAAATGCGAACCACGGCTCGCTTACTTCGCGCCGTCGCTTACCGGTGCGGCTTCAGTGGGCAGGGCCTCTTCGATACCGAGTTCGCTGAGAATCTTCGGCGACGGCTCCTCCATGGCGAGCAGGGAATGACAGGTATTGCAGTCCTGCGTCATCTTGACGCTCTGGTCAGCGACGCTCACGTTCTTCTCGTCGTGGCAGCGGAAGCAGCCCGTGAAATCGGTGTGGCCGATGTTGTTGGGGTAGGTTCCCCAGGTGACTTTCATCTCCGGAAATACGTTTCGCTTCCAGATGGCAGCCAGCGTTTCACCCGCCTGTTTCACCGTCGCCGCATTGCGCGCGTACACTGCCGGTTGCCCGGTGCGGTAATACATGTCGAGCGCGGCCGGGATTTTCGCGGATGCTTCCGCCTCGCTCGCGTAGGCTTGCTTCAGAATCTCGACCGCCTGTTTCTTAACGAAGGGAAGCGACATCGAGATGAGGCCTTCGGCGAGAGCGCGGTCGACGGCGCGTTCGGGCAGGTCGAAAGCGTGCGTCGGACGATTATGGCAGTCCATGCAATCCATCTCGCGGGTCGGCAGGCGGCGGACCGCGTCGCGATTGGCATCCGCTGCAATGTATTCGACGCTGCGGCCAGTGTTGGAGTTTGTGTACAAGATCCTGGGGATCTGCTGCCGCGCCGTGTCGGCATGGCCGTAGCGGATAGACACCCCGGGGCCGAGGTGCGCGCCATGGATTCCTGAATGCGCGTGCGGACCGGAGGTCCCGCCGCCGAGACGCATGAGCAGAACCGTCCGGCTGCGCGTGTTCGCCTCGTCATCGGCGAATTTGTCGATGATGCGCAGCTTGTTGTACGCGAACTTCTGCGGCCAATGGCACTGCTCGCAAGTCTCACGCGCGGGACGCAGGTCCTTGACCGGCACCGGGATCGGCCGCGAGTAGTCGCCCACCAGTACGGCCCACACCTGCCGGATGCCGTCGATTTTGGAGCGCACCGCCCAGGACGCGCCCGGACCGATATGACACTGCACGCATTCGACGCGCGAATGCGGCGAGTTCTGATACGACGTGTGCTCCGGTTTCATGACCGTATGGCAGGTTGTGCCGCAGAACTGCACGCTCTCCATGTAGTGGACGCTGCGGTAGGTGAGCTGCCCGCCGATCATCAGGTTTGCGACCGTGGTCACAATCAGAAACAACAGCAGCCGCCGCAGGTGCGGGCTGGCCAAATCGAGTGTCGGCAGCCGGCCCGGGTATCTGCCGGCGCGGCGCTCCCGGCGAAGGCGCAGCAACTGCCCCACGGGAACCAGGATGAGGCCCGCAAAAAACGTAGCGGGCAGCGCCATCACGGTGATGATGTTCAGATAAGGATTCTCGCTCTCCTGGCCGAACGCCGCCGGCAGCATGAACAGCCAAAGGACGGCGGCGCTGGTGACCAGCACCACGCCCACGAGGCTGATCCAGTTGTTCGAGAAGTACACATAGGGCGCTAGCCACGCCCGGAGCCTGTCAGGGATGCTGGTTTGTCCGTTCATCAGGTCTGTTTATTGCCCTATCGCTTCCGGCTCAGACGCGCTGCCTTGGCGGCGAACACTCCTGCCGGTGATCCAGGTGGTCTCGGCCGGGTAAACTTCAGGATCAAGAATGACGAAATAGATGTGCCACACCAGGATGGCCAACCCCGCAAGGATTGCTTCATAAAAATGAATGGCGGTGGCCACATCGAGCCATACCTTGGGAATATAATGCAGAGAAAAAGAATTGGCCCAGAGAACGATTCCGGTGACAGCCATCAGGATCGCTCCCCACACCACGGCCCAGTATTCCACCTTTTCGATGAAGTTGTAAGCTGGCAGCCGGGGCGGCTTGCCGCTTAACCCGAGATTATACGCGAAGCTGCTCGCGGCGTCGGTAACATCGCGCCACTTAGGCAGTAAGCTGGTCCAGTGCCGCCGCAGCCGCGGGCTGGCGGCCAGCGAGATCAGGTGCAGGAGCGCCACGCCGAGGAATACAACCGAGGCCGCGCGGTGCAGCGTGCCGCGGACCGGCCATTGCCGCTCCCACGCCGCCAGCGGCAGCGCCCACCAGGTCTCCGGGTATTTGAGCGCGAAGCCGCTCCAGAGCAGGATCAGAAACGACCCGAGCAAGAGTCCGTGTTCGAGACGCTCGAATCCGTACATGCGCAGCGGCGGCGCTCCCCGAGTCTCCGCGGGCACGGCAGGCGCCGGCGCCTGAAACCGCAGGCGCCGCAGCTTGCGCAGCCAGTCCCCGGCGTTGTGCAGGATCATGGGGCCGATGATCAGCGGGATCAGCAGGAGGTAAATCCGGCGCACCAGTCGTACCGGCCGAGGCTCCCCCTCGCCCTCCGTCCAGTGGACGCGCCCGATAGCGAACCGACTACTCGTGACGCCCGGGTGACATTGCGCTTGGCCGCATGTCTTTTGCAGGTGGGCCGGGTGAATCATCGACTTCGGATCCGACGACGGGCGGATGTTGTGAAAGCCGTGACAGCTTGCGCAGTTCGCAACCGTTTGATTGCCCGCCTTCAGCGCGAGGCCGTGGAAGGATTCGTCGAAGCTGACTACGCGATCCAGCGGCAGGCCGAACTTGCGGCCCAGGCGCACGTCGGCATGGCAGGACGCACAGGTTGCACGGATATGCGAGACATGAACCGGCGAGCGCGGATTGCTCGGCCGCTGGATCGCGTGCTCGCCGTGGCAGTCGGTACACGTCGGCGCCTCGACTGTCCGCTGCGCGAGCTGGGTTCCATGAACACTGTCCTTGAACTCCGCCGCAATCCGGTCATGGCACATGCCGCAGGTATCCGGGACGGACCTGCGCCACTCCTGCGATCTTGCCGAGCGGATCTCATGCACGTCGTTATGGCAGACGGTACACGTCGGGGCGGCCGCGCTGCCTTTGCTGATCTCCTGCCCATGGACGCTCGCGGCGTGCTGCCGGACGATCTCGGCGTGGCAGTCGGCGCATTCCGGCTTTTCGGACTTCTGCGCGTGCGGATAGGTTTCGTGCCCGCTATGGCAGCCCGTACAGCCCAAGCCGGCGTGTACGGTTCCGCTGATTCTCTTGCCTTGGTCGTGACAAGAGGAGCACCCCTCTTCGCTCGCCCCGGCCAGAGCGCCGACCGAGAGGAAAAGACCGGCGAGAATGCATACCCGCAACATTTCGCATCTGCTAAACACCGGCCGTGCGGACCCGCCATCGTGGCGGTCTGCCTCTCCCGCCCCCCGCCGGGAATCGGCGAGCTCTACTTCGCGTCGTTGCAGGCTTTCAGATCTTTCTTGTCTTTGTAGCACAGCCCGGCGGCCAGTATGATAGCGGGGATCAGAGCTTGTACGGGTTTCATGGTCATCCTGTTGCTCGTATGTGCAATTCTGGACCCAGTGTGATCGGATTCCTGAGCGTACGCGGATGCTTGGACTTGCACGCGGAACAGACGCCAGCACACCAGTCCGTTGTGTCATAAGGCACAGTCCGGTCGCTGATTTCAACCACCTGCGGCGCCGGCCGTTCGGCTCGGCTTCCCCTTTCGCCGGGGCGGCGAGGGGCTTCGGCTCACACCTGCGCACTATGGCGCGGGCCAGTTCGTCGAGGAGGTGCATGATATCGTCGGTGGCGCGTCGCACTCGCACCGGTGATCGAGTACCTTCGAGTATGGCAGCGAGTGGCGGCCTTCGCGCGCCTTGCAGCCGCGCCCCTTGCGCCGGGGCTTCCCACGGTAGTACCTAAGTGCTCGTCAGGAAATAACCATGCCAATTCTGGCCTGTGTCAAGTCTTGATTGGGCAGCCTCTCAGGCTGCGGCCGGCTCTCAGCCGGCCAAGCTGGAAGGCGGCCTGAGAGGCCGCCGCAGGCCGAGGGCCTGCCCCACTCGGTCAAGCTGCGTCACGAAGTGACATGGTTATTTCCTGACGGTCCCTAAGAAGTGCGGCTCCCCGCAATTGCGATCTCGGCGACCCGAGGTAGCGGCAGCGGCTCGCGATGAGAGAGCACTCGCTTCTGGTGGGGACGGCTAACTGGATCGAAGTTACCGGCAGAAAACTATGAGTGTTATCGCGCAGCGAGCGCTGTTTCTTAGCACATTCGGTGCCCAGGGGGGTGAGCGAATTCGCAGTTTTCCACGGCTTTAGTGTTTGGCCCTGTTCCTGCAGGAAGTGGATGTTACCCCTGCAACTTGCCGGGAGACGGAAGGGGCTCATGCGACAGAAATTGTCGATTCGCCACATTTGTATCATCTTGCTTGTACTCGCGGGCTGCCTGGCCCTTGCGAGCAGCTCGGGAGATTTCAACGAGCACCAGAAAGCAGCCTACCTGGATCCGAACCTGGTGGACTTCGTGCGTCCGGGCCTGGTCATCAAGATAACCGGCGCCGAGATTCTCGCGGATGGAACCATTCGGGCGCGGTTCAAGCTAACAGATCCGAAGGGCTTGCCCCTGGACCGGGAGGGGGTGTCAACCCCCGGCGCGATCTCGGTGAGCTTCATCGCTGCAACGATTCCTGCAGGGCAGAGTCAATATACCGCATACACGACCCGCGTTGCCGGCCCCAGCCCCATCACGGGACAATCGGCGACGCAGGCGGGTACCGACAGCGGCGGTACTTTCAACAAGGTTGCGGAGGGTGAGTACACGTACACGTTCGGCACCAAGGCGCCGAGCAGTATCGATCGCGCGGCCACGCATACGATCGGCGCTCACGGATCGCGCGACCTCGGCGAGTTCGATCTGGGCAGGCAATTCGATGACGACGTTTTCAATTTCGTGCCCAACGGTTCGGAAGTGAAGGTGGTCCGCAACATCGTCGAGACCAAAACCTGTAATGGCTGCCATGATACGCTCGCGTTCCATGGCGGCTCGCGCAGGAGCGTCGAGCTTTGCGTGCTCTGCCACACCGCCCAGACCACGGATCCCGACACCGGCAATACCGTGAATTTCCCGGTGATGTTGCATAAAATCCATATGGGCGCGCGGCTGCCGAGCGTAAGAGCCGGCGGAAAGTACCAGATTATCGGCAACCGGCAGTCGGTGCACGACTATTCCGATGTCATGTTTCCCGCCAACCTCTCGAGCGAAGCGATCAACTGCCAGAAGTGCCATCAACCGGGTGCGAAACAGGCCGACAACTGGCTGACCAAACCGAGCCGCACCGTCTGCGGCTCCTGCCACGATAACGTAAACTTCGCCACCGGCGAGAACCACGCCGGCGGTCTGCCGCAAGTGAGCGACAACGAGTGCGCGCGCTGCCACGTGCCGGAAGGCGAGCTCGAGTTCGACGCGTCGATTAAGGGCGGGCACACGATGTCCCGCTTCTCGCGCGACGTGCCGGGCACGGTCTTTGACATCCTGGGTGTGCAGGATGGACAGGCCGGTAAACAGCCAACGGTCCGCTTCACAGTGAAGGACAAGTCGGGCAATGCCATCCCGACTTCTCAGCTCACGCGTCTGGCGCTGGTTCTGGCTGGTCCGACGTCGGAATACACAAACATGATTACCGAAGACGCGCTGAACGATTCGAAAGCCGCTCCGGATGGAAGCCTGACCTACACATTCAAAGCAAAGATCCCGGATAATGCGACCGGCAGCTTCGCAGTCGGCATTGAAGGCTATCGCAACGCGGTGCTCCTGCCCGGGACCAAGAAGGAAGTCACCGTGCGAGATGCCGGTGTGAACAAGCAGTTCTATTTCGCACTCGACGGCGGCAAGGCAGAGCCGAGGCGGCAGGTGGTGTCGGTTGACAAATGCAATTCCTGCCACTTCAGCCTGTCGCTGCACGGGAACAACCGCAACCGCCCCGAGCAATGCGTCATGTGCCATAATCCGACGATGACGGATGCGGCTCGCCGGCCCGAGGCGCAGAACCCGGCGCAGACGATCAACTTCCGCACGATGATTCACCGCATCCACACCGGCAAGGAAGGCACCGGTGAATTCACGATCTTCGGCTTCGGAGGCACCGCGCACGATTTCACCGAAGTCGGGTTCCCCGGGGATCGTCGCAACTGCGACATGTGCCACGTGAACAATTCCCAGCAGGTTCCGGAGAATGACAAGCTTCAACCGGTCACCAACCCGCGCGGATATCTCGATCCCATGGGTCCGGTCGCGTCGGCTTGCCTTGGCTGCCACACCGGCAAATCCGCGGCTTCGCACGCGCTGATTAATACCAGCCGATTGGGCGAAAGCTGCGCGACCTGCCATGGCAGCAACGCCGAATTCTCTGTCAATCGGGTGCATGCTCGCTGAGAACCGGGGGTTGAAACCAGCAGCCGTGGGCCTTATGCTCGGGCTCACGGCCCTGGTTTTTTGCAACCCCTCCGCCCTGGCGCAGAACCAGCGTCCGGCGGCGCCGGCAAAGCCGGAGGGCGGCGCTACTGCCCAGCAGACAGAGCCCGCCAAGGAGGCGGCCCAACCTGCCGCTCCCGCGACCTACGTCGGGTCGGAAACCTGCCAGGTCTGCCACGAAGACATCTTCAAGGCGATGCAGCGCAACCCGCACTGGACGATCCAGACGCTGAAGCGCCCGCGATGGAAGGCCGAAGCCTGCGAGTCCTGCCATGGGCCGGGGAGCGTGCACGCCGAGAGCGCTCAGGCGAGTGACATTCGCCAGCCAGCCAAGGTGCGCCCCGCCGAGGCCGACCGCACGTGTCTCGCCTGCCATCTGAACCAGCCGACTCAAGCCGGCCGCATCCACGGCGGCCACGCACGCAACCAGGTAAGCTGCGTTCGCTGCCATTCCATCCACCAGGAAAAGAAGCGCGAGCCGGAGATGCGCACCAACCTGTGCACCGGGTGCCACACGGCGGTTTGGGCGCAGTTCCAGCGGCCGCACGCGCACCCGGTCGCGCAGGGAGGCATGAGCTGCGTCGATTGTCACAACCCGCACGGGAGTTTTCTCGCGCGCTCGGTGCGCACGGTCGCGGCCAACGAACCGGGCTGTTTCCGCTGCCACGGCGACAAGCGCGGGCCGTTCACGTTCGAGCATGCGCCGGTGAGGCTCGAGGGGTGCCAGTCTTGTCACGAGCCGCACGGGTCGGCTAACCCGCGTTTGCTGAACCGGGCCGACGTGCGCTTCCAGTGCCTCGAGTGCCACGCGAACCTCGCGAATTTCACCGGCGTCGGCGACACCCGGCTCGGCGGCGTCCCGCCGGCCTTTCACGACCTGCGCAGCCCGCGCTTCCGGAACTGCACGTTGTGCCACATCAAAATCCACGGTTCGCACGTCGACAGGGCCTTTACGCGATGAGACTTCTGCTGCCGCTTTTCTGCCTGGCCGTGCTCGCCGCGCAAACTCCGCCTGCCCCGGAGCAAACGGAAGCCAGGCCGGCCGCCGGGCAGGCGAAACCCGAGGAAGCCAAGCCCGCGGGCAGCGCCCAGCAGGCCGCCGAGGCCGAGTCCCCAGCGCCGCCTGCCACCGAAGCCCCGGTCACCGGCAGCATTGAGATCGGTTACCGGTGGATGCCAAAGCGTTTGGGCAACCTCGACGCCTATCGCAGTGTGGTGAATCTGGGCGAAGGTCCACGATTGCTCGGCGCCGATCTCCGGTTGCGCGACGCCTCCAAGCGTTTCTTTGACCAGCTCGACCTGACGGCGCGCGGCTGGGGCGGCGATCCCTCGAGCATGGTGCGCATCGATGCATTCAAGAACAATCACTACCGGCTCACCTTCGATCATCGCGACATCGCTTACTTCAACGCACTGCCGACGTTTGCGAATCCGCGCCTCGAGGACGGCGTGCTCTTCAGCCAGCACCAGTTCGACATCCAGCGGCGCCTGACGGACCTCGAAGTCGAGTTCGCGCCGGGCCGTCTGCTCCGTCCTTTCTTCGGCTACCGGCACAACTCTGGATCGGGCCGCGGCGTCACGACGTTTCAAACCACGGGCAACGAATATCCCGTCTCCACGCAGCTCGACGACCGGACCAATGACCTGCGCGGCGGCGTGCGCCTGGAGGCCGGCCGCTGGCACGCCACGCTTGAGCAAGGCGGCCAGTTCTTCCATGACGACGCGCACTTTGCTCCTCGACACGCTGGATCAGAAGTACGCGATTGAAGGCCGGAGCTATTACGCGCGCGGGCTGGTGAGCGCGAATCCCGCGGACTGGATCGAGCTGCACGGGAATTTCCTGTTCAGCCAGCCGAGGACCGAGACCGACTACCGCGCGAGCGCCGCCGGCGTATTCGGCGAGTCGAACCCGCCGCGTTTCTTCGAAGCCATCAACGAATCTCTGATTGCCGCCGCCAAGCAGCCGCATGTGTCGGGTGCCTTCAGCGTCGAGCTGCGGCCCGCGGCACGCCTGCGGCTGCTCGAATCATTTCTGACAGACCGCTATCACACGGCTTCGCGGCTGGGTCTCGGCGCCACGGACCGCCTGGAGCTCAATTACAACCAGAATCAGTTCGATGTGCTGGTCGATGCGCTGCCGAGCCTTACGCTGCGCGGCGGCCATCGCTATGTCTTCGGCGATGCGCGCACGCGCGCCCCGGGCCTCTCCTTCGGGCTGCCGCTGCAGAATACAGATCTCGAGCGCAACGTGCTGCTCGCGGGCCTCGCCTACCGTCCTGCGGCGCGCCTTTCCGTCCACGTCGATTCCGAAGCCGGCTGGAGCAATAACGTCTACTTCCGGACCAGCCTGCGCGACTACCAGCGGATCCGGGCGCGCGCCACCTTCCAGGCTCTGGCTTCTCTCGCGCTGACCGCGAATTTCGGCCTGCTGAACAACGACAGTCCCACGCCAGGGGGCGGGTATCTCGTGCGCAGCCGCGACGCCGGCCTGTCCGTCGCCTGGACCCCCGCCGCCGGCAAACGCGTGCGCCTGATCGGCGATTACGTGCGCTCCACTTTTCGCAGCGAGATCGATTACCTTGTGCCCCAGGAGCTGAGCCGCGAGCTGTCGCGCTACCGCGACTATGCCCATCAGGCCACGGCCCTCGTCGATGTCGCAATTCCGGCCATCGGCGGGCGCGCGCCGCGCCTGAGCGCGGGTGGATCGCTGTTTCATACCTCCGGCAGCCGCCCGACCCGCTACTATCAGCCGCTCGCTCGTTTCACGGCGCCGATCGCCCGGCACCTGGAAGCGAACTTCGAGTGGCGTTGGTATGCCATGTCGGAAGCTTTCTACGTCTTCGAGGGCTTTCGCGCTCACCAGTTGATCTTCAGCCTGCGAATCCTCTAGCTATAAGCTAGGCCAGGCTGCGCACCGGCGGCCGCGCCCCGCGAAGCAATGCGGCCGAACCTGCTGCGCGAAAGAGCGCAACGTCACCTCCGAATCCGGCCGGTACAGGGCTTTTTCGTGGCATTGTATGTGCCGGGAATTCAGGCGATAGCCGGTATGCCGTATCTCAAGAAAACCGCCGATCTCTTTGTTCTCATCCTGCTGCTCAGCACGATTACCGTCTTGCTCGTTCGCGCCGGCGCCCAGCTCACCTCCGCCGGCGCCCGCCCCCAATCCCCCGCGGTCTACAACCGCTGAAACCCCGGGTGCGCGGTCCATTCTTGCTTCGGGTTCCGGATCGGGATTGGCGCCCCGTTTTGGGAAGGACCCGACGAGCACCTTGCTGAGCAAAAAAAGCGGGGCATTCCACCCAGCCGCACGGCATGGCTGGATCAAATGCCCCTGAGAGCCCTGGGAGAGGCGAAAACTTGTACCGCGTCGATTACTTTGCGGGAGCGCCCTCGAGCGTCTTCTTCTCCTTGTAGTGCTTGCCCGTGTCGTTCAACTCTTTCGAGCCGGTTTTCACGTGGCAGGTCACGCAACCCTTCTTTTCTTTTTTTGTGAACTCCGGCTTTGCGAGGCCGCTCGCTGCGCTGAACAAAAGACCGAACACAACCACTGTCCCCGGAATAATATATCTAAGCGCTTTCATTAAGCCTTCCGCTTAATCCGGAGCAAATTAGTGGCCATATCAACACAGTCTCTGGGCCAGGCGAGGGCCCAAAAAACCGCGCACCTTGGAGGAACCGGTGCTCAGAATCCGCAGGCCACGCTCAAATACGGGAACGTGAATGCGTGACCGGGGGTCGTGCGGTTCAGGAATTCTCCCGGGAAGATGTGGCCGACTCCGCCGGCGAGTTGCAGCTTCCTGGTGGCATTCCAGACCGCTTGCAGATCCACTTCCTGGCCGACGCGGCGGCCCGCGCGGCCGCTCGAGTCGCGTGCCAGCAGCGCGCCGCCGGCGTTATAAAGCCCGTCGCGCGCGGACGCAAGCCACCAGTTGTGATACTTCGCCTGCAGGATCAGGCCCTGGTGCGGCTGCGCTTCGAAAATACCGGCGACGTGGTGGATATTCTTCCACCCGACCTGGTCGGTGAGGCCGTACTTGTCGTGCGGTGTCGGGTAGAGGACGTCGAAGGTCCCGCGCTCGCCGTCGCGGGGGTCGCCGTCGCCCGTGGCGAAGTTGTATTCAATCCGCGCCTTGGGGTTCCATTTGGAACTTGCGATCTTGCGGCCGATGCGCCAGTGCCCCGCCCAAGCCAGCATGTCATCGGACGCCCAGGAGCCCTGCTGAAGCGCCAGCTCGATGCCGTACTCGTATGCTCGCCTTGCCGTGCCGGCGGCGCGGACGCCCCAGGTTCGGAAATTCAGCTTGCCGGCTGCACCCATCTCCGCGCGCACCAATGGCGACAGGCGCCAGAACGCGTACGGCTCCAATTTCGCGTCCGGCAGCTTGATGCTGACGTAGGCGCCGTGGAAGTTGTCGCCGGCGCGGTGTTGGTCAAAGCTGCCGTCCCGAAGCTGCACGACCGAAGCGGCGAACGCGTCCAGCCGGACACGCCCGCGGTGGAGCGTCACGCGCGCTGCATCGAAGCTGCGCGCGGTGTTGGTCCAGTTGAGCGCGCCGGCCAGTCTCTCTTCACCGAAGGCCAGTTCTTGCCGGCCTGCGCGCACGCTGACCAGATGGGTTTCCGGGTCGCCGAGATCGAGGTAGGCCTGGCGCAGATCCACGCGGTCCTGGTAGGGCGGCGCATCCGGCACGCGCGAGTTCCAGAAGACGCGCGAGTCCTGCGCCTGGGCAAACACGCCGATCCAGGACGCCGGCTGGAGTTTGAGATTGACGCGGAGGCGGCTGAGGTAATAGCCGTCATCGAGGTCGGGAGCGAAGCGCAGGCCCCACACGCCCTCGAGGCGCGCTCGATATTCTCCTCCCAGTGATATCCACCGCGGCGGCGTCGCGGCGCCCGACGGCTGTGCCTGTACCACGGCGGAACCGAAGAGGATGACAAAGATAAGACGCCTCATGGCGAGCGCACATACATGTTCTCTTCTGTAACTCGGAAGCTCGGGGAAGATCACGGCGTTTGTTCAAACCGGCCCCGCCCGGGAACCCGGTTCCTTCAGAGGACTGCGTCTATTCCGGCCGCCAGCCATAGGCGGTCTCGTCGCCCTTCAGGCCGAATTTCTTCATCTGGTAGCGAAGCTTGTCGCGGGTAATCCCGAGCATGGCGGAAGCTCGTGTCTGGTTGCCGCCGCATTTCGCCAGAGCCGAAATCAGGAGCATGCGCTCCGTGTCGGCCCACGACATCGGTCCGTGAGGGGCCTGCCCCGCTGGCGGCGCCGCGAACGTCGTCTTGCTGGCGCCGATCGAGTGGGGCAGGCTCGCGGGCGTGAGCAGAGCCGATTCCTCGAGGATCATCGCACGCTCGATCGCGTTGCGCAGCTCCCGCACATTGCCCGGCCAGTCGTGCGCCAACAATACGTCGGCCGTTTCCGGAGCGTAGCCCATGATGTTGCGCTTGAACTTGCGGTTATAGTGCTGGATGAAGAAGCGAGCCAACGGCAGGGTGTCCTCGGGCCGGTCACGCAGCGGCGGGATGGTCATCTGGATCACGTTGAGCCGGAAGAACAGGTCCTGGCGGAAAGCGCCTTCCTTCACGGCTTCGCGCAAATCTTTGTTGGTGGCCGCGATCACGCGGATATCCACCGAGATATCCTTAATGCCGCCCAACCTGCGGAACGTCTGGTCTTCGAGCACGCGCAACAGCTTGGCCTGCAGGACCAGCGGGATTTCACCGATTTCATCGAGGAACAGCGTGCCCCCGTCGGCGAGCTCGAGGAGTCCTTTTTTCTGTGCGCGCGCATCTGTGAATGCGCCCTTCTCATAGCCGAACAGCTCGCTTTCGAGCAGCGTCTCGGGAATCGCGGCGCAATTGATCGCAATGAAGGAACCGTCCCGGCGCACGCTCTGATAATGAATGGCCTTCGCGATCAGGTCCTTGCCGGTGCCGTTTTCCCCTTCGAGCAGGATGGTCGACGCCTCGCTCGCGGCGATCCGCCGCGCGAAGCTCATCACCTTGCGCATGGCGTGCGATTCGGCGACTACCTCCTGCGTCTGAGCGGGAGCGGCTTCCGAGACGCGGCTGATGACCGCGGCCACACCCAGGCGCGCGCCGTCCTCGTCCATGACCGTGGTCGTGTTGAGCACCGCCACCCGATCCAGGCCGCTGCTGGTGCGCAGCCGCACCGTGCAGTAGCCCATGCCCGTGGGCCCGCTCACCCCTTGCAGAATGCCGCACTCCCCTTCGCACGTGGAGCAGCCGAACACCTCCCGGCAATGCCGGCCCACTACGTGTCCCGCCTCCTCGCCCAACAGCCGCTCGGCTGCCTTGTTCATGCCGCAGATGATCAGGTTCGAATCGTAAAGGATCAGTCCTTCGGGAAGTCCCTCAAACACCGCCTGCAGGACTTCCGGCTTCCCCCAGGGCGCCAGTAGAACAACCGTCTCGTCTCCCTTCACACCAGCCGCCGGCAATCGCATCTGCGCACTGTCGCTCATTGTCCTGCGCAATTTCACTGGCAACTCAAGCACCAAAATTTGCCAGACTTAACAAAACAAAGGGAATTTGTTCCGGGGGCAGTGAATTGCTGACATCCGGCTAGGATTGCCTCCCATGGAGCCGGTTCAGATTGCGATCCATAACAGGGCCTACGCGACCGAGCTGCGCGTCGAGCTTGAGCGCGGCGAAGGCTGGGACGTGCTGGACGTTGAGAACCCCGATTTCGCCTGCAAAGGCCTGATTGTTCTCGATCAAATCACTTTCGACCGCGTGCCGCTGCCGCTTCCCGATCCGGAACGCATCGTCCTGGTGACGGCCAATGATTCCAGGCGCCTGGGACGGGCTTGGGAGCAGGGTATTACCTCCGTCGTGTTCGACCACGAAAGCCCGCATATGGCCGCCCTTGCCGTGCTCGGCGCCTCGCTGCGGAGCCAGAAGGAACTTCAGCACGCGAATCGATGCGCGCTTTCACCCACCCACCCCGCCGCGTCCAAGCTGCATGCGCGAATTACCTCAAACGACGCCCCCTCTTCCTTGCAAACCAACGCCACGCAATTGGCGGAAGGCGTGCATCGAAAATAGTTGCAGCGGCAATGACTTGGTGGCGGACGACGCCTGCCGCCGGCAGGCGAGGTTGGTCCAGCATGAGGCTGGGGGTTCGTGCCGGGTAGACCCATCGACTCCTGGCCGTCCCGGCGCCGGACACCACGCGATGCCGCCCGAGGGGAGGAATATGAACGGCCCGTTGAAAGTCATGCTGGTGAGTTGGATCTCGCTCGCATTGGTGGTCATTGCGCTGGCTCTCTATCGCCACCTGGTCGCAAAAAAGGAAGACGATTCACTGCACGTCCGCGACGACGAAACCGTGCTGGTTTCCCAGCAAAACGCGGTGGCTCACCGTCTGGCCTGGATCGATCGCTGGGGCAAGAGCCTCACCGTGCTCGCGGTGCTGTACGGTCTGCTGATCGCGGGGATCTACTTCTTCAATGTGTGGCAGGCCCAGTCCCACAAGCTGTGGAGCGAATAAGCGCCACTTTGTGAGGCGAACGGACGCGGTATGCTTCCCTTCCGCAAAATTCTGTTCCCGGTTGACTTCTCTGACCGCTGCCGCGGCGCCGCTGCTTACGTGGAATCCCTCGCGGCCCGGTTCAGTTCCGAAGTCGTCCTGCTGCACGTGGTTGAGCCCGCGGCCGAGGCTTACAGCCCGCTCGAAGCCAGCCACATCGAATTTCGCAAGTCCGAACTCGACTGCTTCCTGGACGGCAGCTTCAGCCATGCCCCCGTCCACCGGGTGCTGGTTGTCGGCGATCCCGCCAAGAAAATCGTCGCCTACGCGCACGACCATGGCGTGGACCTGATCGCAATGCCGACACACGGTTATGGTCCCTTCCGGCGTTTCATTCTCGGCTCAGTCACCGCCAAGGTGCTGCACGATGCCGAGTGCCCGGTGTGGACCGGAGTCCACCTGGAGGAGGCGCCGCAGACGCCGGTTGCCTTGCGGAGCATCGTTTCCGCCGTCGACCTGGATAACAAGGCGCTGAATATCGTCACGAAATCGGCCGGGCTGGCCCGCGAGTACGGCGCCCGGCTTACGATCGCTCATGCCATCCCGTCGATCGATGTACGGCCGGACATGTACCTCGACGTGGAATTCCGCGCTTCGCTGATCGAGACGGCCAAACGCGAGCTCGAAGCGCTGCGGCGGACTGTCGGTATCGAAGCCACCCTGTGCGTCGAAACCGGCGATATCGCCAAAGTGGTGCGCTACTCGGCGGAGCGGCATCGTGCCGACCTGCTCGTGATCGGCCGGAGTTCACCGGGATTGCTGGGGCGCCTGCGTACGCACGCCTATTCGCTGGTGCGCGAGTCGCCGTGCCCGGTGTTGAGTTTATAGGCAGGATCGCGCCTGCCGGAAAGAGGTTAGGAGGTTCACCGCGGTCGCCCGAGCAACGGCCCCGGATCGGTACCGGAAATCGACTTCAGCGCACACCGGCTACGCCAGCCGGTTGCAGACCCCGAGATGAGGCCCGCCGCGCTGGATCGTGGTGAGAAATACGTCCTACGGAGGGACAGAATATGACATCTACGACTACGGCAAATAATCCCTGGGCGATCGACGAGCGCGATTTCCCGGCCAGTGGAACGGCTGCCGAAAAGCTGCAGTTTCTGGTCAATTATGCCGTGCTCGCGCCCTCGGGCCACAACACGCAGCCCTGGCGGTTCGCAATCACTTCTCAACCGGAAGAACTCGAACTGTATGCCGACACCTCGCGCGAGCTGCTCGCGCTCGACCGCCGTCACCGCGAGTTGATCCTGAGCTGCGGCGCTGCGCTGTTCAACCTGCGCGTCGCCATCCGGCACTTCGGCTATGAAGCCTCGGTCGAGCTGTTTCCGGATGCCTTCAACCCGCTGCTGCTCGCGCGCGTGCGCCTGGGCGGGTTGGCGACCGAGCCGCCCGAGCAGCGGCTGTTCACCGCAATCCAGAAGCGCCATACCAATCGCCGCCTGTTTGAAGACAAACCCATCTCCGAGCCGCTGCTCGAAGAGCTGCGCCAGGCCGCCGAGTTCGAAGGCGCCAGGCTCCAGGTGGTGCGCTCGGCCGAGCTCCGTTCCTGGCTGGCCGATCTGGTCGCGGAATGCGACCGCATCCAGGGGGACGACAAGCAGGTGCGCCGCGAGATCGCGTCGTGGCTGCGCACCAACAGGTCCGCGCAACCCGATGGCATTCCCGGCTACAGCCTCGGGCTCGACACAGTCTCGTCGCTGCTCTTCCCCTTTGTCGTGCGTACCTTCGACACGGGCGAGCTGCGCGGCCAGCGCGACCGGGACCTCATTCTGCACTCGGCCGTCGTGTGCATGCTGTGGACGCGCATGGACACTCCCGAGGAGTGGTTGCGCGCCGGCCAGGCGTTGTCGCGCCTGCTCCTGCTCGCCTATTCCGAGGACGTGCAGGCGTCGTTCTTTACGCAGCCCATCGAGTTGCCGCCGCTGCGCGAGATTCTCGCGCGCACACTCGACGTTCGGGGATTCCCGCAGATGCTGTTTCGCTTGGGTTATGCCGCGCCCGCACGCCCGACCCCGCGGCGCCCGGTCGATCAGGTGGTAACCGAAACCCGCACGCCCCGCCAGAAGAACGATCGATGAGCATGCTGGCAAGCCCGAATCTGGACGTCCTGACCTTGCCCAAAGCTTCCCCGCTCGATCGCTTCTTTGCGCCGCGTTCGATCGCCGTGGTCGGCGCCACGCCGCACCAGGGCAAAGTCGGACACACCGTGCTCTCGAATCTCATCGCCGGCGGCAGGCATGAGCGCGTGTATCCCATCAACCCGAATCGCGACACGATTCTCGGTCTGAAAACATACCGCACCATCCGCGAGGTGCCCGGCCACGTGGACCTCGCTGTAGTGGTGACGCCGGCCACCACGGTGCCGCGCCTGGTCGAAGAATGCGCGGTCGCGGGCGTCAAGGCAGTGCTGGTGATCTCCGCGGGTTTCCGCGAGATCGGCCCCGAAGGAGCCGCGCTCGAGCAGCAGATGTTGCGCACCGCGCGCGCCGCCGGTATTCGCATCATCGGGCCGAACTGTCTCGGCGTCATGAACCCGCATACCGGCCTGAACGCAACCTTTGCCGCCGGCAACCCCGAGAAAGGTACGGTCGCATTCCTCAGCCAGAGTGGCGCCATGTGCACGGCGGTGCTCGACTGGAGCCGGGCCGAGCACGTGGGCTTCAGCGCCTTCGTCTCCATCGGCTCCATGCTCGATGTCGGTTGGGGCGACCTGATCCACTACTTCGGCGAGGATCCGCACACGCGCAGCATCGTCATCTACATGGAGTCGGTGGGCGATCCGCGGTCGTTTATCTCCGCGGCGCGCGAGATCGCGTTGCAGAAGCCCATCATCGTCATCAAGGCCGGCCGCACCGAGGCCGCCGCCAGGGCGACGGTGTCGCATACGGGCTCGCTCGCCGGCAGCGATGCCGTGCTCGACGCGGCCTTCCACCGCTGCGGCGTGTTGCGCGTCAACCACATCGCCGACGTTTTCTACATGGCCGAGGTGCTCGGGAAACAGCCGAGGCCGAGCGGTCCGCGCCTGTCGATTCTCACCAATGCCGGCGGCCCCGGCGTGCTGGCCACCGACGCCCTCATCCTGAACGGCGGAGAGCTCGCGGAGCTGCCTCCGGAAACCGTCAAGGAGCTGGACAGCTTCCTGCCGCCGCATTGGAGCCGGCACAATCCCATCGACATCCTGGGCGATGCCGACCCCGAGCGCTACGCGCGCGCCATCGAGGTCGCCAGCCGCAATCCCGGTACCGATGGCCTGCTGGTTGTCCTCACGCCCCAGGCCATGACCGACCCCACCCGCACGGCCGAATGCGTCGCGCGCTATGCCAGGCTCGGCAAGCCCATCCTGGCGAGCTGGATGGGCGGAGCCGGTGTCGCCGAAGGCGTTGACATTCTCAATCGCGCCGGTATCCCCACATTCCCCTATCCCGATACGGCAGCCCGCGCCTTCGAGTACATGTGGCAGTACAGCTCCAATATCCAGAGCCTGTACGAGACCCCGTCGCTGCTGCCCGAGTCGAGCGAAGAGGAGGTCGGCCGCGCCGAAGCCGGGCGCATGATCGAATCCGCGCGCCAGGCCGGCCGTACGCTGCTAACCGAGGCCGAATCGAAGCGCCTGCTGCAGTTCTACGGTATTCCTGTCGCCGCCACGCGCGTTGCGGCCAGCCCCGACGAGGCTTGCTCGGCGGCCGACGCGACTGGCTATCCGGTAGTGGTGAAGCTGCACTCGGAATCGCTCACGCACAAGACGGACGTCGGGGGTGTGCGGCTCAACGTGTGCGACTCTACGGCTGTCCGCAAAGCTTTCGAGGAGATCCGTACTTCGGTTTCCGAGCGCGCCGGTTCCGGGCATTTCGAGGGTGTCACCGTCCAGCCGATGCTGAAGGGTGACTATGAGCTCATCCTGGGTAGCAGCATCGACCCGCAGTTCGGCCCCATCCTGCTGTTCGGCGCAGGCGGGCAGCTCGTCGAAGTGTTCAAGGACCGGTCGATTGGCCTGCCGCCGCTGAACACCACCCTCGCGCGCCGCATGATGGAGCGGACCCGGATCTACAAGGCGCTCCTGGGTGTGCGCGGGCGCAAGCCCGTCAATCTGGCTGCGCTCGAGGGCATGCTCGTCCGCTTCAGCCGCCTGGTTGTCGAGCACCCGGCGATCCGCGAGATCGATATCAACCCGCTGCTCGCATCGGCGGCCGGCATCGTTGCCCTCGATGCGCGAGTGGTGCTCGGCGGCAAAACCGAAGAGCCGCCCAGGCCCGCCATCCGGCCCTATCCTCACCAGTACGCCGCGTCCTGGACGCTCACCGATGGCCGCAACGTTTCGATCCGGCCGATCCGTCCGGAAGACGAACCTCTGATCGCCGCCTTCCATCAGACCCTTTCCGACACCACGGTCTATCGGCGCTATTTCTCAGGGTTGAGTCTTTCCGCGCGCACTGCGCATGAACGCCTCACCCGGGTCTGTTTCATCGACTACGATCGCGAAATGGCGCTCGTCGCCGAAGGACGCGATCCGCACTCAGGAGACCGCCAAATCCTTGGTGTTGCACGATTTATCAAAGACCCGATCAACCGGCACGCGGAATTTGCACTGGTAGTCAGCGATCAGGTGCAGCGCCGCGGTTTGGGCACGGAATTGCTAAAGAGATTACTTCAGGTTGCACGTGGAGAGAGGGTGGGGCGCCTTATGGGATGGATCCTACCTGAGAATACGGAAATGCAGCAGCTTTGCGAGAAGCTCGGGTTCTTCGTCCGTTATGACGCGGACGAGAATATGGCCCTGGCCATTATGGACCTCTAAGGGATCGAGCTTCTCAGTGGTCTTGTCCGGGGCTTCACCGCCACGCACTCCAGTGTGCGGTTCGGCGCCCCCCTCCACGCCAGGTGGAGCCCCGGCAGGGAGAACATTTTGACGGTCTTGCCGGGGGCTTCACCGCCGCGCATCCCACGCACTCCAGTGTGCGGTCCGGCGCCCCCCTCCACGCCAGGTGGAGCCCCGGCAGGGAGAACATTTTGACGATCTTGCCGGGGCTTCACCGCCGCGCATCCCACGCACTTCAGTGTGCGGTCCGGCGCCCCCCTCCACGCCAGGTGGAGTTCCGGCACGGTCTTGAGCATTCGAAGGGGACGCGAATCCGATTGCGTTTTGCCTCTCCCGGCATTAAGCAATTGGTGACCACGCCGCCTGCGTCCGCCACGCACCTCGAGCGGCTGCGGGCCTCGACGCAGGGCTGATTCGCGACCCTTCGAAATGCTTGCCCGGCCGACCTGCGCCTGACCCGACCACGAGCGGTTCCGGGCTTGCACGCAGGGCTGATCGCCACCGGCCTGGGCTGGAACGGCGCCCCCCTCCGGGATTTGCCTTTCCCTACTTGTCCAGTTAAGATGCGTGGCGGCAAGTCACGATGCAACTTTTTTTGCCAACGGAGATTTTTCTTTCTGAGCACGCTTCGAGGATCGCTGTGCGCAATATCACGCACCCCTTGCGGGCCGTACAGCGTGAAACCGCTCAGCCTGCCCGCCGCTGCCATCATCGGGAGCCAGGCGTCTGCAGCCGTTTTGCGCGGCGCCGGTGGGCGGGTTACTTGCGGACACGGCGGCGGGCCGGCATCTTCCAAAGTTCAAACCAGAGCGCGCTGAGGAAACCACTGGCTAAGGCGAACAACAGCGGTCCGCCGGCTACAGGTGCGAAATGAAAGATCCTGGCAAGGAAGGGCGTATAAACCGCCGCAGCCAGCGCGATTGCCACCAATCCCAGGATCCAATGGAGCGCCACATTCGGAATCCGCAGCCGCGCGAGCAACGATTGGGACCAGGAGCGGTTCACTAGAATTAAGCCGAGATTGCCCGCGGTGGCCGCTGCGAAGGCGAGCGCCCGCGATTCTCCCTCGCTGTGGCCGCTGTACAGCGCGCCGCCAAATACTGCCAGGGCTGCCGCCAGCACGGCCAGCCCCTGGACCAGGCCGAACAATAACATGCGGCGATGAAATAGCGATGCTTTCGGATCCCGCGGCGGCCGCCGCATCACGTCTTCTTCGGCGGGCTCAGCCTCGAAAACGAGCGAGCAGGCCGGGTCGATAATCAGCTCGAGCGCTGCCACGTGCACCGGCAGCAGCGCAAGCGGCCACCCGATGACCGCCGGCGCCAGCGCCAACCCGGCGGTAAGCACGTGCGAGGCGACAACATAGGTGGAGGCCTTTTCCAGGTTCCCGTAGATTCTCCGGCCAAGAGAGATCGCCCCCACCAGCGACGCGAAATCGTCATCGAGCAGAACCAGCGCCGCAGCCTCGCGCGCGACATCGGTCCCCCGCCGGCCCATGGCGACACCGATATGGGCCGCCCGCAGTGCGGGAGCGTCGTTGACCCCATCGCCGGTCATCGCGACCACCTCGCCACGCGCTTTGAACGCATTCACCAGCCGCAGCTTCTGATCAGGCGTGACGCGCGCAAAAATGCCGGCGGTGGAAGCGCGCCGCTCGAGCTCCTCATCGCTCATGCCTGTCATTTGCGGCCCGGTAATACCTGCGATGCTCAGCAGCCCGGCCTGGCGCGCGATGTTCTGCGCCGTGGCGAGATAGTCCCCGGTGATGATCACGACGCGGATGCCCGCCTCCTGAAAAGCGTGGACAGCGCCCGCGACTCCGGGGCGGACCGGGTCGGCGAAAGCGATCAGGCCCAGCAGACTGAACTCGAAATCGTGCTGATTCACCGGAAGCGCGCGCCTCGGGAATTCGGCCTTGGCCACCCCGAGCACCCGCAGCCCTCGCTCTGCCATCTGCTGCGCTTCTCCCAGAACCTCACGCGCCCCCTCGCCCTCCATGTGGCACAGATCGAGAATGGCTTCGGGAGCGCCTTTGGCGGCGATCACGTACTCCTCGCCGTCAGCCGATTTCCATACGTGCGAAACCGCCAGCATCGAGCGCGAGAGCGGATACTCGCGCACCAGGACCCAGTCTGTGTGGATATGCTCGGTGTCGGCGAGCTGCCGCCATCCCATCTGCAGAAAGGCCTTCTCCATGGGGTCGAACGGCTGCTCCTGGCCGGCGAGCATACCGAACTCGACCAGCTTGTGGAAGTGCTCGGGCATCTCCCCGGAATCGAGAGCATCGCCGCCCAGAGTTTGCCCGTTCGTCCACAGCCGCTCGACCGACATTGTGTTCGTGGTCAGCGTACCGGTCTTGTCGATACACAGCGTGGTGGCAGCTCCGAGCGCTTCGATGGCGGGCATGCGGCGTGCCAGTACCTTCTGCTTCGAGATGCGCCAGGCGCCCAGGGCAAAGAATACGGTCAGGATGACTACGAATTCCTCCGGCACCATCGCCATCGCCAGGGAGAGGCCGCCGAGCAGAGCATTGACCCAATCACCCCGGCTGAAGCCGTAGAGCAATACCGCGGTCACACACACAGCGGCGCCGAGCGCGCCCATCAGCCGCACGGCGCGCCGGATATCCCGGCTCACGCGGCTTTCCTCGAGCTCGGTCGCGCGCATGGCCTCTCCGATGGCGCCGATCTCTGTGCCGCGGCCCACGGCGAGGACCTGCCCCAGCCCGTGGCCCTGCACCACCAGCGTTCCCGAATATAGGAATGGCTGGTCATCGCCGCCGGGCCGCCGGGCGGGAAGCGGGCCTTCAACCGGCGCCTTGCGCACTGGAACCGATTCGCCGGTCAGCAGCGACTCGTCCACTGCCAGGCTGGCGCTCGAGATTACCAGGGCATCGGCCGGGATGCGCTCGCCTTCCGCGACCACGACCAGGTCCCCGCGCACCACTTCGCGGCTCGGGATCCGGCGGCGCCGGCCGTTGCGAATGACCGTGGCGAGCGGCGCGCCCAGCTCGCGCAAGGCCTCGAGCGCGCGCTCGGTCTTGTCCTGCTCGACGATGGTGATCGCCGCGACCAGAAGGAAGCAGGCGAGCAGCGCAATCGCGTCCGCCGCCTCGCCCAGGAACAGATAGAGCAGGCTGCACGCCGCGAGCAGCACGAACAAGGGTTCGCGCAGCAGATTCGTGGCGATGGAGCGGAATCCCTTCCGCCCCATCGCCGGCAGCTCATTGGGGCCTTCGAGGCGGCGCCTGTGCGCCGCCTCCTCCTCCGTCAGACCCGTGAGCTGTTCCAGGTCGCGGTCAGGCGCCGTGATCACGGCAGTGCGCCTCCACCTCCCCGCCCTCCGGCGTCACGGTCCCTGGCACGGGAGAGTATGACGTCGCGCCGCACCTTCTCGCCGGAATACAGGAAAATGTTGGGAATCCACACGCTGTTGTACCCCGCGGCCTCGACGCGCATGGCATAGCGTCCCTGCCTGAGACCCGCCATCTCGTAATTGCCACCGGCATCCGTGGTCGTCCGCGCCTGCGTCCCGCTCATGACATTGCGGATCTCCACCGCGGCCGCGGCGATCGTGTCGCCTCCCTCCGTGCGTACTCGGCCCGCTATGGCGGCGTCGTCCACGCCCCGCAAGTCCCGGGCATACGGGACGGCAGCCGCGAACAGCGCGATCAGCGCCAGGCTGAGCATCACGCCTCGGGCCGCGGCCAATAGACGGCAAGCGCGGCCCATCATGTGCCGGGGCAACCCACGCGCCGCGAGGGCGGCGCCGCCCCGGCACCCCATGGCTCGTTGCTCGCGTTTGCGCTCAACCAGCATCATCGCCCTCTGCTGGCCCGCCGCTGAATGCGCCCCGCGGACCTTCCGCCCTCTTTATACCGGCACTCTATTGACCAAACGGGGATATTGCAGGAGCGGTACTTAGCGGCTGGAATGCGGAGCGGAAATCGTGATTTCGCCCAAAACTGCGCCCCCACTCCCATCTCTCACCAGCAGCCGGGCGAGGGACTACGGCCTGCGTCCGCTTGTCCTGCGTCGCGACCGGGAGGGAGTACCCCATGGCCCGCTGCGGGCCACCAAAGGCAAAGAAGACGCGGCGGGGCTCGGTAGTGGAATCAATGAGTTCAGCCGCGTCTTCAGGGGAGCGCTTCCAAAAGGCGGGAATTCTTGAGGGGACCTCGCGTCGGGACTTGCGCCCATGTGCAAGCATCGTCCCCCCTTCCCGGTTGCAGGGAAGCGCGCCTATGCCCTTGGCTGCACTCGCTGCATATCGCCCATCAAGCGGTGGAGTAGCGCCAGCCCGATCAAATGGAACGTACCCATGGTCAGGAAGATGGGAGTGTACCCGAAATAGGTGACCACATAACCGGGAATCACGCCGGAGAACAGGAACCCGCCCAGTCCTCCCAGGCAGCCTCCGATGCCGGTGACCGAGGCCACGGCGTTGCGCGGGAACACGTCCGACGTAGTCGTGAACAGGTTGGCCGACCAGCCTTGGTGGGCGGAAGTGGCAAGGCTGACCAGTGCGATCGCCAGAATTGGGCCGGGGGCGAGCACTGACAACGCCGCCACGGGCATGAGCAGCGCGAATACCGCCAGCGCCGTCTTGCGCGCGCGCGAATTGCTCCAGCCCCGCCGTATGAAATAGCCGGACAGCCAGCCGCCGGCCACACTGCCGACATCCGCCATCAGGTAGATCACCGGCAGGGCCCATCCGATGTCGGACAGGTTGAATTTGCGGACGTCATAGAGGTATGGCGGCAGCCAATACAGATAGAACCACCAGACGGGATCCGTGAAGAACTTCGCGAGCGCGAACCCCCAGGTCTGGCGGTAGCGCAAGGCCTCGGCCCAGCCGATCTTTGGCTCGGAAGCCTCCGCCTGCGCGTCACTCCGGATGTACGACAGCTCGCGCTCGTTCACGCGCGGATGCAGCCCGGGAAGCTTGTAGACGATCATCCAGAACACCATCCAGACAAATCCCAGGGAAGAAGTAAGCAGAAAGCAGACACGCCACCCGAACTGCGCCGCGACCGCAACGAATACCGGCGGGCCGATCATCGACGCGACGTTGGTGCCGGCGTTGAAGATGCCGGTGGCAAAAGCACGATCTTTGCGCGGAAACCATTCCGCCACCGCTTTGATGGCGGCCGGGAAGTTGCCTGCCTCGGCCAGACCCAGCATGCCCCGCCAGAAACTCAGGCCCGCCGCGGTTTGTGCTAGCGCATGCAGGCCTGCTGCGACCGACCACCAGGCGGCGGCAACTGCATAACCGATACGCGTGCCGGCGCTATCAACCAGCTTCCCCATGAATAGGAAGCCGACTGTATATGCGATCTGAAAAGCGCCGTTTACGAACCCGTACTGTTTGGTTGACAGGTGCAGTTCATCGCGGATGACCGGAATCAGCACCGTAAACACGATACGGTCGAGATAGTTGATGGTGGTGGCCAGAAACAGCAGCGAGAGGATCCACCAGCGGACGCGGCTCGCACCATGCCATGCGGCAGTCTTGCCAGCTTGCACAGCCCGCGTTTCCGACATTCTCCTGATTATAGGTGCGTCAGGGCGCCGACTCCTTCCCGGCGCAGAAATCGCTCCTCGCACCTCCCACCGCTCCGCGGCTCGGCAGCAAGTGCTGCATTCTCTGCGCAGCGTCTCGGGGCCACGAGCGTCGGCGAATACTTCGGGCGCCGAAACCGTCATTTTGCGCCAGGAAGCGTCTAACCGAAGTTCGTCACCACCACTCCCTGACGGTCGTGGCTCAGAACGCTTCCGCTGATTTGACGGCACTTACTGAGCCGCGCGCGTCAGCAAGCGGTTCGAAATCCTGTCGGTGACGAACTTCGTCTAACCAACGCCCCTCATCTTTTTGCTTAGGTCCCAGGTAATAGCCCAGCTCTGCGAACTGCCCCCCATTTGCTCTTACCCTAGCCACGAAATACCTGCGGCAATGGGGCCTTTACGGGGTATGCGAAAGACGGGCAGTTGATTACAGTGTTATGGAAGGCCAGAGACCAGCGCTTGACGCGACGTTACAATCGCCGAGAAACACGCGATCTCTGGCCTCTTGTTCTCCGGCGCCTCCTGCCGAAAACTCGTTGATGGCCGAACAGGCGGAATCCGCCGCTGGTGACGCACTCAGGGGAATCAATAGCTTTCCACAGCCATTCCTCAGGAATCGGGATTGCCGCCCGAGAGCGCCCCCCTCGACTTCTCCACTGTCCGCGCTGAGGCAACGGGCGCTATGGCCGGCCGGGCGGCGGCTCTTCCGGAATCTCCCAGCCTTCACCCACTCGAAAGACCTTAAACCTCTGTTCGGGGTGATGCCCGAGCATGTGGTCGATAAAGCGGCTCAGCGCCTGGTCGCCGCAATCCATCGGGACCACCCACTCTGCCCGGATCTGCTGAGCGAGCATCGCCGCCTCGGCAATCTGAAAATTGCCGGGCCCGATGGGCAGGAGTGCGGCAGTCACGTTGTAGGGACGCAAACGATCGGCCAGTCCTTCATAGGGTGTGCAGGCGCCGGCATGATAGAGTGTCTCCCGTCCGAAACGCATGAGGTAGCCCAGATAGGGATATCCCCCAAGCGCCGTCCAGCCCAGCCCGCCACGGCTGGAGGGCACGGAGTAGACGCGCCCATACACTCCGCCCTTGAAGTACTCTACACGCAAGTCGGCATCTGTCGTGGTCATGCGCCCGTAGCCGATTCCGCGCTCTTTGAACACGTCGGCCGCGCTCTTGGGAATGAGCACCCTGGCCCGGGGCGATGCGGCCAGAATCGCCGGCGTCGGATCGTCCGGCAACCCGTCGGCATGGGTGCGGAGCACCATATCGGCGTGAGTGGCGGCAGCCGCGTCGCAAGAGTCGAGCACCGGATCGACGTAGAAGACGATCGAGCGGTATTTGACGGCAAAGCCGCGGCCTCCCAGCCACCACAGAGTGGGGCCGAGCGCCGGCGCGTCCTCGATGGCTTCGATAATCCCCGGCATCAACGTTGGGCGGCGCGCCGCAGACGGTCCGCAATACCGGCCCACTCCGGCCCCTCCGGCAGAGTCTCGACGGCGATGAGGTCCCAGCCCTCGCGGTCGAGTTCGTGTAACACGCGATAGAACTCCGCACCGTAAGCAGCGGCTGAAACCGGCATGCGGACGGCCCTGGCTGCGTCGGCCGGCCTGCTCCACCACAGGTACGCGACTCGCCCGGGCGGCGCCTGCCCGGCAGCAACCACCACCAGCGGCGTGCATGGGCTGTAGTGCCGTTCATGCATCCCGGGCGAGGGATGCCCGCCCACCACTTCCCCTCCGGCTGTCACGGGGCCAGTCACTCGCTCGATCTCTTGCTGCGATACCATTCCCGGCCGGAGAAGGACTGCCTTGCCGCCGGCGAGGGACAGAACGGTCGATTCGATCCCGACCTCTGCCGGTCCGGCGTCGAGAATCATATCAGCTTTGCCGGCAAGCATCTCCCGGACGTGCGCGGCAGTGGTAGGCGAGAGCCGCGCAAACGGGTTTGCGCTTGGGGCGGCGATGGGAAGCCCGGCGCATTCGATCAACCGGCGCGCGACGGGGTGGCGGGGCAGTCGAATCGCGACCGTCGGCAGGCCGGCAGTGACCCGGTCGGGTACCTTGGCCGACTTGGGGAGCACCAGTGTGAGCGGGCCCGGCCAGAATTCACGCGCCAGGGCAGCAGCGGTGTCGGGCCAATCTGCGACCAGCTCGCCAGCCATATCCACTGAGGCCACGTGTACAATGAGCGGGCTGTTCGCGGGCCGGCCCTTCACCTCATAGATGCGGTCGACGGCCGCGGCATCGAGGGCATTGGCCCCCAGGCCGTACACGGTTTCGGTTGGGAAGACCACCAGCCCGCCGGCCCGGAGCACACGGGCGGCTTCGCCGATCTGGGCAGCGCTGATCATTCGAGGTTTATTCGGGCAGATCGTCCCGCGCGTCGCCCGCCGTTTTGCCGGTCTTTTTCCAGACCAGGTACGCGCGCATCAGCCCCTCCAGGTCGCCGTCGAGCACACGGTCCACATCGCCGATCGCGAGCTTGGTCCGGTGATCCTTGATCATCCGGTAGGGCGCGAGCACGTAGCTGCGGATCTGGCTGCCGAAGTTGACGTCGAGCTTGGTATCTTCGAGCTTCCGCTCTTCTATGCGCTTCTTCTCCAGCTCGTACTCGTACAGCCGGGCGCGGAGCTGCTTCAGCGCGCTCGCGCGGTTCTTGTGCTGAGAGCGCTCATTCTGGCACTGCACGACAATGCCGGTCGCCAGGTGCGTCATGCGGATCGCCGACTCGGTGCGGTTCACGTGCTGGCCGCCCGCGCCACTCGCGCGAAACGTGTCGACGCGCAGGTCCTCGGGACGGATCTCGACTTTCACGTCCTCATCGACCTGCGGGTAGGCAAAAACCGAAGCGAACGAGGTATGCCGGCGCGCGTTGGCATCAAAGGGAGAGATGCGCACCAGCCGGTGCACGCCGACCTCGGACTGAAGCAGCCCATACGCATTCTCGCCATTGATCTCGACCGTAGCCGACTTGATGCCGGCTCCTTCCCCCTCGAGCCGGTCGGTCACCACTGACTCAAGACCCTTGCGCTCGGCCCATCGCAGGTACATCCGCAGGAGCATCTCCGCCCAATCCTGGCTCTCGGTGCCTCCCGCACCCGGATGGATGATAAGAATGGCACTGCGGGCGTCGTTTTCGCCGGAAAGCAGCATCCCGGTCTCGAGCTCTTCGAGCTTCCGGGAAAAGGTCTGGATCTCGTTTTCGAGATCGAACCCGACGCTCTCACCCTCGCGCAGCAATTCGAACAGCGTCTCGATGTCCGAAGACAGCCGTGCGATATGCGAATCGTGCGCGAGCGCCTCCTCCAGCCGCTTGCGCTGCTGGAGCAGCTTTTGGCTTCGTTCGGAGTTGTTCCAAAAATCGGGGGAGCTGAGTTCCTGTTCGGTTTTGGCCAGTTCGGTCTGCGTGCGGGGCGCGTCAAAGATAGCTCCGCACAGCATTTGCCTGCTGGCGGAGCGCAGCGTACTCCCTCTCGAGTTCGTCGACAGTCATTGGCATGGCTTCTATTAATAGGATAACAAAGGAGTTGTGTGGGATTCAGAAAAGCTGTAAGAACGAACCGGCTTATGAGGGCTGGCCGACGACGGTCTTCTCCAGACGGTCCATGCGCGCTTCCAGTCCGTCCATGCGCCCTTCTAGACGCTCCATGCGCGCTTCGAGTCCGTCCATGCGCACTTCAAGTGCGTCCATGCGCTGCTGGAGCCGATCTAGTTGCGTTTCGACTCGACCCAGGCGGTTCTCCACCCTGCCAATTTCCGCCCGAAACAACTCCTTCAGGCTGTCGTGCTGCCGTTCCCAAAGGCGCATCAGATCGCTGATGCGCTGATCGAGATGCGTGATCCGCGCGTTATTGTACATAACGCCGAACATCACGCCCAGCACGACGAGCAGGGCCGGCCCCCATTGAGTGAGCACAGTCACTACCGTAGATTCTACATCCATACAGTGCTGTGAGAGCCGGCAAGTTCTCAGCAAAATCTTCACGGCATACTGGTTTCATGGTGAACTGGGTCGTAGTCGGAGTGGGGGACATCGCGACCAAACGGGTGATCCCCGCCATCCAGGCCGAAGCGCGCAGCCGGCTGGCCGGCGTGGTCACGCGCGACCCCGCGAAGGCCGCCGTGTACGGTGTTCCCGGGTGGGCAACACTTGAACAGGGGCTCGCCGAGGCTGACGCGGTGTACGTCGCCACGCCGGTCGCGCTGCATGCGCCGCAAACCATGGACGCGCTCCGCGCCGGCCGCCATGTGCTCTGCGAGAAGCCCATGGCGCTGACCTGCGCGCAGGCGCTCGAGATGCAGCGGACCGCGGAAGAGAACGGCCGCACTTTAGGGATTGCCTATTACCGGCGGTGCTATCCGAAAGTCCAGCGGGCGCTGGAGCTGATCCGGCAAGGCGCGATTGGCCGGCCGGTTTTCGCCGAGCTCACCTGCCACGACTGGTTCAATGACGAGGACGGCCGCCGCGGCTGGCTGCTCGACCCGCGCATGGCCGGCGGCGGGCCGCTGTTGGACATCGCCAGTCACCGCATTGATCTGCTCAACTTCTGGTTCGGCGCGCCGCGTCGCGTGCACGCGCAACGCTCGAACCTGGTGCACCATACCGCGGTTGAAGACAATGCCACGGTCATGGTCGAATATGACTCCGGGGTTCGCGGCATTGTCGATGTGCGCTGGCACTCGCGCGTCGCCCGCGACGAATGCCGCATCCGGGGCGCCGAAGGGGAGATCGACATGAGCCCCCTCAACGGTCCCCGGCTGGTGTGGCCGGGGGGCGAGGAGTACCTGCCGCCGCACGCAAACCTGCACTACCCATGTATCCAGAATTTTGTCAGCGCTTTGCTTGAAGGTGCGCCGCTGCTCGCCACCGGTGCTTCTTCGCTGCTGACGGATTGGGTAACCGAGCAAGCGCTGCGGAGCGATACGAAAGCACGGGATTTACCCGCCCACGCGGGGTTATCATGAGGATTAGAAGGGCAAAACGCAGATTTCGCATCGCACGATTCAGGTACCCGGCTGGGACCGGCGGCACAGGTCGCTTTGCGTTTTGCGCGAGTCCTAAGAAGTGGCTGCCCGATGGCTGACCATCCCGAAGCGTCCCCAGGAATTAATAGCTGGCTCGAAGAGGAGCTCTATCAGAACTGGCGACACAACCGGAAGTACGTAGACGAGAGCTGGAAAACCGTATTCGAAGGGAATGGCCAGGTTCAACCCGCGAAGCCGGAGCCCGCATCGCCGGCTGCTGCTGACGATGCTCCGCCGGCCGTAGCCGCTGCTCCCGGCGAGCAGGTGGTTCCGCTGCGCGGGATTGCCGGCAAGATCGCCGAGAATATGACGGCCAGCTTGTCCGTCCCCACGGCGACGTCGCAGCGCCTCATTGCCGTCAGCCAGCTCGAGCAGGCGCGCAAGCGAATCAACCACCAGCGCACACGGGCGGGTGAGAGTAAAGTCAGCTTCACCCACCTGATCAGCTACGCGATCGTCCGCGCGCTCGAGCAGTACCCGGGCCTGAATGGCGCGTTTACCGAAAAGGAAGGACAGCCGCACCGCATTGTCCGCGGGCAAATCAACCTGGGCATCGCCGTCGATGTCCCCGCGAAAGACGGCGGCTCAAGCCTGCTGGTGCCGAACATCAAGAATGCGACTGCGCTCGGCTTCGCCGCTTACCTCGCGGCCTTTGACGACATCGTATCCAGGGCGCGTTCGGGTCAGCTGCAACTGTCCGACTTTCAGGACACCACGATTTCCCTCACCAACCCGGGCACGGTCGGAACGTTCGGTTCGGTACCGCGGCTGATGCCGGGCCAGGGCGCGATTCTGGCGACCGGGGTCATGCGCTATCCCGCTGAATACTCCAACACCCCGCCCGAGCGCATCGCCGAGCTTGGCCTGAGTAAGGTGATGATGGTCACCTGCACCTACGATCACCGCGTCATCCAGGGCGCCGAATCGGGGCGGTTCCTGGCGCGGATCGAAGCGCTGCTCAACGGCGAGGACGGCTTTTACGAGACCATCTACCAGGAGCTGGCCATCGGGATTCGTGGCGCCGCTGCCGCACCTCCGAGACCCGAAGTGGCTCCCGTCAGGATCTCCGCGGCGCCCACTGCGCCCGGGAAGCAACTGGACCCGGCCAAGGAAGCCGCGGTCATTTTGCTGCTCGACACCATGCGCGAGCGCGGCCACCTTGCGGCACAGCTCGATCCGCTGGGCTCGCACCGGCCTGCCTATCGGCCGCTCGATCCTTCGTACTACGGGCTGGCCGATGCCGACCTCGATGGATGCCTCCAGACCTACGGCGGACGCACGGCGCGCGCAGTGGTCGAGTGGCTCCGCGAGATCTACTGCCGCCACACGGGATACGAGTACGGCCACCTCCCGCTTGACGAACGCGAGTGGCTGCGGACGCGGATCGAGCGCCCGGGCGAGCCCCTCCCGCCCGAGACCAGGTCGCACCTGCTCGACCTGCTCCTCGAAGCCGAGCAATTCGAGCAGTTTCTGCACGCGCGTTTCATAGGCAAGAAGCGCTTCTCGATTGAAGGCGGCGAGACTGCGATTGTGACGCTCGACGAGATCCTCGACCGGGCTGCCGCGGGCGGCGCCTGCGACGTGGTCATGGGTATGGCGCATCGCGGGCGCCTCACGATTCTCGCCAACATTGTCGGCAAGTCCCTGCAGGAAGTGTTCGCGGAGTTTGAGGAAGTGCCCGATCCCTCAAATCCCTCGGGATCTGGTGACGTGAAGTACCACCTCGGCGCCTCGGGAGTCCGCAAGACTGCGAGCGGGCGCGAGATCAGGGTTTCGGTGGCTTTCAATCCGAGCCATCTTGAAGCCGTCGATCCCGTGGTCGAGGGGATGGTGCGGCCCAGGCAGGACCGGTTGGGAGATACGCGGCGGGAGCGCGTGATCCCGATCCTGATCCACGGGGACGCAGCGTTCACGGGACAGGGCGTCGTATTCGAAACGTTGAACCTGACTGCGCTCGAGGGTTATCGCACCGGCGGCACCATCCACCTCGTGATCAACAACCAGTTGGGCTTCACCACCACCCCCGCGGAAGGGCGAAGCTCGACTTACGCCACCGATATCGCTCATGCCGCGCAGGCGCCGATATTCCACGTCAATGCGGATGACCCGGAGGCGGTGCTGCGGGTCGCGCAGCTCGCCTACGATTACCGGCAGCAATATAAGCGCGACGTCGTCATCGACCTCGTCTGTTACCGCCGGCACGGGCACAACGAGGGCGACGACCCCGGCTATACGCAGCCGCTCATGTATAAACAAATCCGGAAGCACCCGACGGTTTTTGCGCAATATGCCGAGCGGCTCATCCGGGAGGGCGCGGCTTTGCAGGAGAACATCGACGGCCGGAAGAAGGCATTCGCGGCCAGGCTGGCCGATGGCTTCGAGCATGTGAAGCGCAATGCCGAGGCGTACGAGATCCACGAGTTCCACCCCGGTCCGCCTGAGCTGAGTCCCGAACACACGCGAACCGGGCGTTCCACGCTCGAGCGCGTCCTGAACGGCCTCACCAGCATGCCCGGCGAGTTTCGTCTCCACCCGAAGCTGAAGGGCGCCCTCGAGAAGCGCAGGGAAGTGCTCAATCATGGCCCGATGGATTGGGCCACCGGCGAGGCCCTGGCGTTCGGCAGTCTGCTGCTCGAGGGTACACCCGTACGGCTCACCGGCCAGGATAGCGCGCGCGGCACGTTCAGCCAGCGCCATCTCGAGCTCTTTGATTACGAGACGGGCCGCGGATATGTGCCGCTGCAGCACCTTGCTCCCGGCCAGGCGCGTTTCGAGGCCATCGACAGCCCGCTCAGCGAGTACGCCGCCATGGGATTCGAGTTCGGCTATACGCTGGGTGATCCCGAGGCGCTGGTCCTGTGGGAAGCGCAGTTTGGAGACTTCGTCAACGGCGGGCAAATCATTGTGGATCAGTTCCTCGCATCGGCCGAGACGAAGTGGGGAGCGCATTCCGGGCTGGTGCTGCTGCTGCCGCACGGCTACGAAGGCATGGGGCCCGAGCATTCGAGCGCGCGCATCGAGCGCTTTCTGCAGCTCTGCGCCGAGTACAACATGATCGTGGCGAACTGCACTACGCCGGCGCAGTACTTCCACATCCTGCGCCGGCACATGCGCGGCACGCCCGGCGGCAGACCGGTGCAAAAGCCGCTCGTGATCTTCACGCCCAAGAGCATGCTGCGCCACCCGAAGGCGGTCTCGTTTCTTCCGGAGCTGACCGAAGGACAGTTCCACGAAGTGCTGCCCGACACCGGCGGCGGGCCGCCAGACAGCATGCAGCGCGTGTTATTCTGCTCGGGCAAAATTTTTTACGACCTGCTCGCCGGACGCGAGCAGAGGAAGGCGGCGCACGTCGCCATCGTGCGAGTCGAGCAGATGTACCCCTTCCCGCAGCCGCAGGTGGAGGCGGTGCTCGATCAGTATCCGCCCGCCGCCGATGTCTTCTGGGTGCAGGAAGAAGCGCGCAACATGGGGCCGTGGCAGTTCATGCAGGACCACATCCAGCCCGTTCTCGATACCACCAGGCGGGTGCTCAATTACGCCGGCCGTCCCGAGGCTGCCAGTCCCGCCGCCGGCTACCTGAAGCGGCACGAGCAGGAGCAGGCAGACATCGTGACCGATGCCTTTGCGCCCAAGCCGGTGGCGCGCCGCCCCAAGCGGGTGAAAGTAGTGCGCAGAAGCAGGCAATAGCGCGCCGCGCGCGTATCTCTTCGGCGCCGTTCTCAACTTCGAGCTGTCGGGGCCGGGGAAAGGCTGTCGGATCAGCGAGCGCGCTGCAGGCATCCCGGCTTCATTGGGACGCCTGGTAACCCCACCGGCGCGCGAGCGTCAGACAGAGAGACGCGTGCTCGTAGCCAAGTCCTACATCGGCACCAGCGGCTGGAACTATAAACACTGGAGAGAGGTCTTCTACCCGAAAGGGATCAGGTCGGCTGACTGGCTCGCCTATCTTTCGAACCGCTTCAACACGGTCGAGATCAACACCTCTTTCTACCGCATTCCCAAAGCCACTACCGTGGCGGCTTGGCCAGGGCAGACGCCGGCGGGTTTTGCTTTCGCCGTAAAGCTTTGGCGCGGCATCACGCACTACAAGAAACTGCTCGGCAGCCGGCGGTATCTCAGGAGCTTCTTCGAAGTGTTCGAGCCGCTGCCGGCCGCGCGGCGCGGACCCCTGCTGATCCAGCTCCCCCCGAACCAGCGTAAGAACCTCGACAAGCTCAAAGCCTTCTTCGGCGACCTGCACGATGTGGCCCCCGCGGGCTGGCGCTATGCCGTCGAGTTTCGCGAGGATAGCTGGCTCAGCGATGACGTGTATTCCTGTCTCGATCGAATGAAGGCGGCGATCTGCCTGCATGACATGACGGGAAAGGGCGCCGCGCAGGAACCGAACGGCGCGAATTTCATTTACCTGCGCCGTCACGGCGCCACCGGACGGTACGGCGGCAATTACGCGCCCGAGCAGATCCGTGAGGATGCACAGCGCGTGCGCCAGTGGCTGAAGCAGGGCCGGACCGTGTATATGTACTACAACAACGACATCGGCGGTCATGCCGTGCGGAATGCGCGCGATCTCGCAAAGGCCGTGGGCAAAAAGTAGCCGCGAACCTTATCCTCACCGGCGCTTTGCCGCGAGTGGGCTCGCGCCTTCTGCGCGCAAGCTTACCGGCTGGGCGAAATTCACCGGAACAACCACCGCTCCGGCGGATCCCTGAGGCGGCGTTCTACAATCGACCCATGGATTCCGTTTCCCGCAGAGGCTTCCTCGTGGCCTCGAGCGCCGTCGCCGTGACGGCAAAGAGCTATTCCCAGGTGACCGGCGCGAACGAGAG
>JACOTZ010000073.1 GCA_016178155.1 Acidobacteriota bacterium | reverse complement strand
TCAGCCTGCCGGCAATGCTCGAAACCCGTTCTGCCGAAGGCCAAACCCGCCTTTACAAGGCCGGCCCGCGGAACTTCCGCACAAAATGTCTTCCCTGCTTGCGGTTAGCGCGCCTCCGAAGTGGGTTTGCGAAATCGCTGCTGGTGAGGCCCCGTCGATTGACGCGCATCTGTGAGGGCGTTAGTCTAAGATTGTGGGTGTACCAATGACCTGCTACTCTCCCTCGCGTCACTATCTCTCGGCAGGATTGGTAGCCCTCGCTTTTGCGGCTCTCTCCGGATGGATCGCCGCCATCCAGTGGGCGCCGGCCTACATCGCTGCCGTGCTGTTTGTTGCGAGCGCGGCGATTCTTCTGATTCTGGCGCTGCAGCCTCCGATTCAGATCAGCGATCACCATCTCACCATCGGAAAACGCGCGATCGTCTGGTCCGACATCGAGCGTGTCGATCGCACTTCGTGGATCTCGCCGCTCGTGGTGTACCTGACGCTGGCCGAAGGCAAACGCGTGCTGCTGGTCTACTCCGGCGATGTCGAGGGAGGCAAGAGCCTGCTGCGGCAGATTCGGCGGTACGCGCGGTTTTCCCTCATCGACGGCATTCCCTATCGCCAGTTCTGGGGTGAGCTGCTGCCCTCCGTCGGCGAGCCTAAGCAGTTGCAATCGCCACGTTACCGCCTTCTCCGCCCCGAAGATGAAGCCGAAGTCGAGCGCCTGTTCCAGCGGCTGAAAACCGTCGGAAACCTCGACCCTAAAAACTCCGGGGACGAGAAGTAACATTTGCAGCGGCGCTTCCTCTGGCTGTCCCTCGCTCTTGTCGTTATCCTGCTGCTGGCGGCGCATGGCCTATGGCTGCGCTGGCTGGGACAGGCCTTGATCCATGCGGACCGGCCTCAGCGGGCGCAGGCGGTCGTTGTCCTGGCGGGCGACTGGACGGGCGACCGCGTGCTCAAAGGCGGAGAACTCGTGCGCCAGGGATACGCACCGTTTGCTCTCGTGAGCGGTCCCATGCAAATGTACGGCCGTAACGAAGCCGTGCTGGCGATCGAGCACGCGATCCGCAGCGGCTACCCGCAGGATTATTTCGTTCCCCTGTATTACCGCGCATACTCGACTGAGGAGGAAGCGGCGCTGCTCCGTTCAGAGCTGGAGCGCAGGGGAATTCGCGACGTGCTCGTCGTGACCAGCGATTTCCACACGGCACGCGCCGGGCGCATTCTGCGGCGCGCGCTCGGTGCGGCGGTGCGGGTGCGGATGATCGCCGTCGCCGACCGGTTTTTCCACCCGGACTCGTGGTGGAGAAATCGGCAGGGTAGAAAGACCCTCTTCTTTGAGTGGTCCAAGACCATTGCCACCGTCCTCGGAGTCTGAATGCGCAAGACGATGCAGCAGCTCGGGCCATATCTCTGGCACTACCGGCGCCGCATCGGCCTGGGTATGGCGGCGCTGGTCCTGAAAGACGTTATGCAAGCCGTGCAGCCACTCGTCATCGGCCGCGGCGTGGATTCGCTGGCGCAGGGCTTCGACTTATCCAGAGTCGTCTGGTTCGCGGCCATTATGGTGGCGATCTCGGCCGTGAAAGGCGTCTTCCAGTACTGGATGCGCGTGATCCTGATCGGCATGTCGCGTGATATCGAATACGATTTGCGCAATGACCTGTACCGGCACCTGCTCACGCTCTCTTCCGATTTCTACGCCCGTTATCGCACCGGCGACATCATGGCGCGCAGCACCAATGACCTCAACGCGGTGCGCATGATGCTCGGCCCGGGCATCATGTACTGGACCGAAACCATGCTCACGTTCGTGTTCGCGGTGGCGGTGATGGTCTGGTTCGACTGGAAGCTCACCCTGGTCGCGCTGCTTCCGGCGCCGCTGGTGAGCGCCGCGGTCATCATCTTCGGCCGCCGCATACATGCGCGCTTCGAGCGGATCCAGAAGATGTTCTCCGATATCAGCAGTCGCGTGCAGGAGAATCTGGCGGGCGTCCGCGTGCTGCGCGCCTTCGTGCAGGAGCGCCCGGAGCTGGAGCGGTTCGAGACCGTCAACCGCAGCTATATCCGCGAGAACATCAAGCTCGCACGCGCCCAGGGAATGTTCATGCCGGTGCTGCAGGCGCTCATCGGAATCGGCTTTCTGCTCGTGTTGTGGGTCGGCGGCATGCGGCTGCTGGCGGGCCGGATCTCGCTCGGTGAGTTCGTCATGTTCAACACGTACATGGGCATGCTGGTCTGGCCCATGATCGCTCTCGGCTGGGTCGTGAACCTGATGCAGCGCGGCAACGCCTCGCTCGCGCGCATCGCCGAGATGCTCGAGGCGCGCCCTTCGATTGCGCTTCCGCCGCGCCCCCGCGCTCTCGAGCGGATGCGCGGCGAGATCGAATTCCGCGACGTGGCGGTGCGTTATCCCTCGGCATCCGCGCTGGATGGCGTGTCGCTGTCGATCTTCGAAGGGGCGACAGTGGCGATTGCCGGCCACACGGGCAGCGGCAAGAGCACGCTCGTGAGCCTCATCCCTCGGCTGATGGACCCCACCTCGGGCGCCGTCCGCATCGACGGCGTCGATGTCCGTGAGTTCTCACCCTCCGATCTGCGCCGGCACATCGGTTTCATTCCACAGGAGACGTTCCTGTTCAGCGCCACGCTGGCCGAGAACATCGCCCTGGGCACGCCGGGCGCGACCATGGCGGAAATTGAGCGCGCCGCGGACTGGGCCGGCCTCTCCGGCGATCTCGCGAGCTTCCCCAAGGGACTGGAAACCATGATCGGCGAGCGCGGCATCACACTCTCGGGCGGGCAGAAGCAGCGGACCGCGATTGCGCGCGCCCTCCTGCGCAATCCGCGCATCCTCATCCTCGACGACGCGCTCTCCAGCGTGGACACGATCACCGAAGAGCGGATCCTCACCGCCCTGGCCGGCGTCATGCGCGGCCGCACGACAATCCTTATCTCGCACCGGGTGTCCACCATCCGCAACGCCGGCCACATCTTCGTGCTCGAGCACGGGCAGATCGTCGAGGAAGGCAGCCACTCGAGCCTGATCGCCCGGGGCGGCTACTATGCGGACCTGCACCAAAAGCAGCTCCTGGAAGAGGAACTGGAAGCGATCTGAGGCCGAGACCGACGATCACCAGGCGATGGCCTCTAGCTACTTCCCGGCGCAAAAAGCCGAAACGGACGAGATCGACCACTTGCTAACGCGCCCAGCATAACCAACACGGTAGCGAGCCGCGACTGTCAAGGAGCGGAATTTTGCGCCAAGAAGTCGCTAGGAAACATGCCCGCGGCGAAAACCGGGATCACGCCGGCTGCGGGAACGATGTGCCGCCGGAGCACGCAAACTGATCGACGAACTCGCGCATCCGCTCGTAATGCGAGCCCTTCCAGTAAATCTTGCGGCAATCGGGACAGCGCTGATACTCATCGCACCAGGCGCGCGTCCGCGGCGGTATCTGATCGAGCACTTGCTGCTTGTCTACCGGCTCCAGCTCGGAATTGCAGCGCAGGCAGCGCTGGAACGGCGCAATGGCGCCGCACAGGTCAAACCGCCGCAGCACTTCGATCAACTGTCGCCGCGGCAGCGGCTCGCGCACGAAATAGCCGCGCTCCACCTTGGCGCGCATCAGCAGGCCGCGGTCCATGGTGAGCAGAACGCGGCCCTGGGAAGCGGCGATTTCCGCGAGCTCAGTATCGTCACAGCGATTCCTATAGAGCGTGTCAAAGCCGAGGATGCGCAAATACTTGGCGAGCCGCCCCAGATGGCAATCGAGCACGAATCGGAGCTGGCGCAGCGGCTGCGGGCGGACGCGAGTCGCGGCGGTGATATCGATCGATTCAAATACCGGGTAAACGCTGACGCGGTCCCCATCGGCAACCAGCCGGGAGAAATCGGCCGGCTCGCTGTTAATCAGCAGCAGGTCGACTTCCGTATGCGGTACGCCGTATGCTTCGATGACATGTTTCACCGACGGCGCGACCTCGAACTGGTATACCAGAGTCTCCCCGCGATGCTCCGGCTTGAGAAAATCATTCAGTTCGGCGTAGAACCGGAAGCTCGCTTGCGGCATGTCTCCCGCCTGATGATACACTCCTCGACGTGAGACATCTTGCGTCGGTTCTCGTTTCCTGGCTGGCCGCAACCGGCTTGGTCAGCAGCGCGCTCTACGCCCAGCGCACCGGCGACATGCGAGACCCGGACCTGCGCTACGAGGAGGGCTGGACCAGCCTGTTCAATGGAAAGGACTTCGGCAAGCTCGTGGCCGTCGTGCGGCAGCCCGACGGCAAGCCCAAGCGATTCTTCGAGGACACCATAGGCGAGCAGTCCACGTTTTATATCAAGGACGGATTGCTCATGACCACCGGCACACCCAACGGCTACATCCGTACCAGCGACGTATATGACAATTTCGTCTTTCATGTCGAAGTGCGGTATCGCAGCCGCGGCAACAGCGGCGTGCTCATCTACATCCAGCGGGACGAGATCTGGCCGCGCGCGGTCGAGTGCCAGCTCTACCAGTCGCACATGGGCCGCGTGTTCCCGATTCAGGGCGCATACCTCGAGGGCGGCGAGATGATTCACGAAAATTCCAAGCCGGCGGGCGAATGGAATACCTACGAGGTGTACTCCGAAGAGGGGCGTGTCGCGACGGTGCTGAATGGAACGATCATCGGCATAGGCGCGAACGCAAATCCGCGCATCGGCTACATCGCTTTGCAGTCCGAGGGAGTCCCGGCGGAATTCCGCAACATTAAGGTGCGGCGGCACGCGCCCTCGCACATTCTCTGGCCGAAGGGAGAGCCGAAAAAATAGCGGCGGCTCAACCGGCCGCTCGCCGCATAAAAGGGAGGGATGGAAATGATTCGTACAATCTTGCTGGCCGCGCTGGCATGCGCGCCGCTGCTCGCCGACGATTACCCGCTCGGGCCCGACCACCAGCGCCAGGCGGGCGTTCCGCGCGGCGCTGTCAGCAAACACACCTGGGTCAGCAAGATCTTCCCCGGCACCGTCCGCGATTACTGGGTCTACGTACCGGCGCAGTACAAGGCGCAGCAGCTGGCGGCGGTCATGATCTTCCAGGACGGCGGCGGCTTCGTCAACGAACAGGGACGGTGGCGCGCGCCTGTCGTGTTCGACAACCTGATCCACAAGGGCGAACTGCCGGTCACCGTCGGCATTTTTATCAATCCCGGCGTTTTGCCGGCGGGCTCGGCCGCGCAACAAAATCGCTACAACCGCAGCTACGAGTACGACGGCCTCGGTGATCGATACGCCCGCTTCCTGACCGAAGAGATCCTGCCCGAGGTCGGCAAGCAGGTCAACCTTTCCCCCGATCCGAACCTGCGCGCGATCGCCGGCTCCAGCTCGGGGGGCATCTGCGCCTTCACTGCCGCCTGGAACCGTCCGGACTCGTTCCGCCGCGTGCTCAGCTTTGTCGGCAGCTACACGAACCTGCGCGGCGGCAACATCTATCCCTCGCTGATTCGCAAGACCGAGCCCAAGCCGCTGCGCGTTTTCCTGCAGGACGGCAACCGTGACCTGAACATCTATTCGGGAAGCTGGTGGTTAGCCAATCAGGACATGGCCGCCGCGCTCGAGTACTCCGGTTACGACTTCCGTTTCGTGACCGGGACCGAGGGGCACAATAACATTCACGGCTCGTCGATCCTGCCCGATGCGCTGCGCTGGCTCTGGCGCGACGCCGGCAAGCCCATTGTCAAATCCCGCGGGGGCGGCGAGCGCCACTTCGCCACAATGATCCTCGACCCGGAAAGCGACTGGGAGATGGTCAGTTCCGGGCACAAATTCACCGAGGGGCCCGCGGTCGATCGTGAGGGCAACGTATTCTTCACTGATATTCCGAACAACCGCATCCACAAGATCGGCCTGGACGGAAAGGTCACTGCATTTAAGGAAGACAGCGGCGGCGCCAACGGGCTGATGTTCGGTCCCGGCGGCCGCCTGTATGCCTGCCAGAACGGGCGCAAACGGATTGTCGCTTACTCGCCCGGAGGCGGCGAGACCGTGATCGCCGAGGGTGTCGGATCGAACGACCTCGTGGTCAACAGCCGCGGCGAGATCTACTTCACCGAGCCGGCGGCGAAGCGCATCTGGTTCATCGATGCGAAAGGAAACAGGCGCGCCGTACACGAAGGGCTGGAGTTTCCCAACGGCGTCGTGCTCTCCCCCGACCAATCCCTGCTGCTGGCCGCCGACTCGCGCGCTAAGTGGGTCTGGTCGTTCCAGGTGCAGCCGGATGGATCCCTGGCGAACGGGCAGCCCTTCTATCGGCTGGAGACGCCCGATGAATCGTCCGCGAGCGGCGCCGACGGCATGACGGTGGACAGCGAAGGCCACCTGTATGTCGCGACCCGGCTGGGCCTGCAGATTTGCGATCAACCCGGCCGCGTGGTCGCGATCGTGAACAAGCCGCACAACGGGCCGCTCTCGAATGTCGTCTTCGGCGGCCCAGGCCTGCAGACCCTGTACGTGACCGCGGGCGACAAGGTGTTCCGGCGCAAGGTCCGGCGCACCGGTGTCTTTCCCTGGCAGCCGGGGAAGCCGCCTGTGCCGCGGTTGTAGCCCTGCGGACGTTGTGCTTCGCGTCTCCCAGAAATGTGCGGTCCGCCCCCCGGCGCGAACTGCGGGCCGGCGTTTCTCATCCGCGAGCCGCCGGCGGCGCGCCCGTCTCGGGGCACTGCCCTACTGCTCCGCTGAAATCCCGTCACCTTTTCTGCGGCGCTTTGCGCTGCTCTCTCGCCGGAGTCCGTCATTCAATCTGGCGTCACCGCACCTCCTGCTTGCGGGTCGCCAACCCGTCCTGCGATGCTATCGCGACAAGCGTGCTGAGGTGAGCGCGCCAGCGCGGTTATATTTGTCAATTGCTCCCTCACGGTCGCGGCTCAGTATGCACACCTCCGAGCCGCGCGCGTCAGCAAGCGGCCGGCGGAACGGCACATTAAGCAACTCTCGGATCCGGTTCGCCGGCCGTGTCTGCCGGGGTCTGCTATGAGCCGCCGGCGGCGGCTCACCTGGGTCCTCGACTGGCTCCTCCTCTTCCTGATCGCCGCCGCGCTCATCCGCCCGCTGTTCAAAGTCAAGTACATGGACAAGTGGTACTCGATCGAGAGCACGTTTATCTCGGACGCGCGCTTTCTGAAAGACCACTGGCCGCACCCGCGCTGGCAACCCTTCTGGTATACCGGCACGCGCTTCGATTTCGTCTACCCGCCGGCGCTCCGCTACGGCACGGCCGCGCTGGCCAGATACTACCCCGGGATGCTGCCGGTGAGGGCCTACCACATCTACGTGGCGTTCTTCTACTGTTTCGGCATCGCCGGCGTGTACCTGTTCGTGCGGATCGCGAGCGGCTCGCGCGGCGCGGCCTGGTTGGCCGCGCTGGCAACCGCGCTGCTGTCGCCAACGTTTCTGTTCCTCGCCTCGAACCGCGGCGACTCGCTGCACCTGATGCCCTGGCGCTTGAGCGTGCTCGTGCATTATGGCGAAGGCCCGCACATCACGGCTCTAGCCTGGATGCCGTACGCGCTGGCCTTCGCCTGGCGCGCGCTCGAAGCCCGGAGGCCGGTCTGGCTCGCCTTGGCTGCCCTGGCCGGCGCCCTGGTGGTCTCCCACAATTTCTACGGCGCTACCGCGCTCGCCATGTTGTCCGGTATCCAGGTCTGGAGCCTGTATATTACACGGCTCGATGCGCGCATCTGGCTGCGGGCGGGCGGAATCGCGGCGCTCGCTTATGGACTCACTGCTTTCTGGCTGGCGCCCACCTACGTCACGATCACGCTGCAGAACATGCAGTTCGTTTCCGAAGCCGGCAACCTGTGGTCGCGCTGGGTGGCGCTTGGCGTCGTGGCGCTTGTCGTGCTGCTCTCGAACAATTGGTTCAGAGGTCGCGCGGATCAAGCATATACCGTATTTCTTTTTGGTGCTCTCCTCTGGTTCACTGTCAACATCCTGGGACATTATGCCCTGAACTTCCGTGTGGTCGGCGAACCGACGAGGCTCGTCCCCGAGCTGGACCTCGTGTATGTGCTCGCGGCCGCGGAAGCCCTGCGCCGCTTCTGGAGTTGGAACTGGCGCCTGCCAATCCTGGCCAAGGCGACCGCGGCCGCGGTCACGATCGCGGCGTTCTCCACAAGCTTGGGCTACGTGCGCAACGCCTGGGGCTACTACCAGAAGGAGGAGAACGTGGAGACGCGCGTCGAGTACCGGCTGCAGGACTGGATGGCCAGCCATCATCCGAATTATCAAACGATGGTCAGCGGCTCGGTTCGGTTTTGGTGGAACGCGTGGCATGACCTCTCGCAGTTGGGCGGCGGCTCCGAACAGGGGCTGTTGAACCCCATCCCCGTGCCGCCGCAGTGGGAGATTCTGCAAGGCGAGGACGTTGAACTCTCCATCCTCTGGCTGCAGGCGCTTGGCGCCGACGCCATCGTCGTGAACATGCCGAATTCCGACGAGCACTATCACGATTACCTGCGCCCGGAGAAATTTGTGGGCAGACTCGCTGTCCTGCATGATGACGGCCGGGGCAACGTCATTTGCAAGGTGCCGCGCCGCTATGCCGGACCCGGGAGGCTCGTTGAAACCGCGAAGCTCAACGCCCTTCCACCGCAACCCTCGAACACGAGAGAGGGTCTGCAGGCTCTCGTCGATGTCATCGAAAAGGGCCCGGAGGCGCCGGTCGACACAAACTGGGAGAGCCCGGACGTATTGCGCATCCGGGCGCGCGTTGAGCAGGGCCAGTCCATATTCCTGCAGGTGAGCCACGACACCCCATGGCGGGCCACCTCCGCCGGCCGGCGATTGCCGGTGGACAAGAGCGTGCTCGGTTTTATGCGCGTCGACGCGCCGCCGGGCGAGCACGACATCACGCTGGTACACGATCTGCCGCTCGAAAGCGCCTTGGGACGCCTCCTGACGCTGCTCAGCCTGGGTCTGCTTATCCGGCTCGCGTGGCAGTCCTACCGGGATGCGAGAGCGATGCCGTCGCGGACCGTGCCCGGTGATCTTCGAAGCGCCTCATAGGAACATGCATCTCTGCCCGCATTTCTACAGACGGTTGCCGCAAGCTGCGCGGACGCGGCCGTGTCTGGCGGGACAGGTTTGCCGGCCCGCATTCGTCGTAGCGCTGACTCATCCTGCACTCGAACAATACGGCGGCAGTGCGCCACGCATTGTCTGCGGCCAGTCCGCAAGGCGCGGAGAACGCGTGTGAAATGAGCGCTATTGAAGGCAGAAACCTGAACCGTCGCGGCGCGGCCTGGTTGATCACCGCCGCCGGCCTTGTCTTCCTGCTCAATGCGATCCTGAACTACTTCCTCTTTCAGCCCGGCGAGGGAATGTATCGCGGCTCCATCGAGCCCGGCTATATTGGGACGGCTCGGTTCATCGCCGCGCATCCGCATCTCTGGGGCTGGAACCCGCTGCAATACTGCGGCCTGCCGACGCAGTTCACGTACGTCCCCGCCCTTCCCTACCTGTCGGCGCTGCTGACGTGGGTGACCGGCTGGCCCACCGAGCTGTCATACCGCTTGATCACGGCGACGGCTGTATGTCTCGCGCCGGTCAGTGTCTTCCTGCTCGTGCGGTTTTTCACTGGCGCGCGCTGGTGGGCGCTCGGCGCCGCCGTCGCTTGCACGATGTTCTCTCCCGCCTACGGACTCGTGCGGCAAATCATGTTGGACCGCGGAGTCGTGCAACTGCCCTGGCGAATCCATATCATCGCCAAGTACGGCGAGAGCCCGCACAGCACCGGCCTCGCGCTGATGCCGCTGGCCGTGATCGCGCTCTGGGCGGCGGCCACGTCGCGCAGCTACCGCAAGCTCGTTCTCGCGTCGGGTTTACTCGCAGCGGTCACGCTCACCAACTGGGTGGCGGGCCTCGCGCTCGGCATCGTCTGCAGCCTGATGCTGCTGGCCGCCTGGCGGGCCCCGGACGCGAAAGAATTCCGGACCAGGCGCGCTCTGGCGGCTGCCGGTCTTGCATATTTACTGGCGTGCTTCTGGCTTACCCCGAGCTTCATCCGCACCATCGCCTTCAACTGGCCGGTCGACGCTTTCAACTACCAGCTCAGCATCCGCAAGTGGCTGCTCCTCGCCCTGCTGCTGGGCGGCATTGTGGGATTGCGCTGCTTGCTGCTGGCGTTCCGCCGCGGCTTTTACACGACCTGGGTGACGCTGTGCGCCTTCGTCCTCGGCTGGCTGATCATGTGGTTCTACTCCAAGGGGGTCGAGATCATCCCCGAGGCGCGTCGCTACACGCTCGAATTCGAGCTCTTCCTCATGCTGGCGCTGATCGAATGGCTCCGGCTCGCCTGGCGGAGCGGCGATCAGGTGAAGCGGGCATGTGCGGTGGCCTCGGCGGGAGTGCTGTTGGCGAGCGGTTTGCCCCAGGCATACCGGTACGCGACCCAGGTCTGGACCCGATGGCAGCCGCCGGCGCGTGAGACCACAATCGAGCACTGCGTTGCCACCTGGCTGAACCGGCAGAAACCGGGCGGCCGCGTGCTGGCATCCGGCAGCCTCCGCTTCCGCCTGAATTCCTGGTACGACCTGCCGCAGGTGGGCGGCGTCTTCGAATCCGGCCTGCGCAACCGCATGCCCATTCATCTCACCTATCAGATCTTCACCGGCGAGGGCAGCAGGCCCGAGGCGGAAGGCGCCGACGCGGTGCGGCAGATGATCGCCATGGGGGTGGAATACGCAGTGGTGCACGGGCCGAAGTCAGCCGAGCACTACCACGACTACAGCAATCCACGTAAATTCGAAGGCGTGATCGAGCGCGTATTTCACACCGCCGACGACTCGGTGTACCGCGTGCCCTTCCGCAGTCTCGCGCACCTGGTCCGTGAGAATGAGTATCCCGAGTACCCGCACCAGGCACGGATGCACGCCTTCGCGGCAGCCCTGATCGATCCCGTACGACCACGGCTTGCGGCTAGCTTCCACGGCACCAGTGAGATCGAAATCCGCGGCGCGGTGCCCCCGGGGACGTTCGTGTCTGTCCTGGTCAGCTACGACCCCGGCTGGCGCGCCGAACAGGATGGCAAACCGGTGAGCATTGCGCCGGATCCGCTCGGCTTCATGAAGCTTGCACCCGCGACCTCGCCAGACACTCGCATCGTCCTGCGCTTCGGGCCGACCGCGGAGCAGATCGTCTTCGCCGCCACCAGCGCCCTGGCCTGGCTCGGGGCCGTAGGTCTGCTGCTCCGCCGTGCATAAGATTTCTGCCGCCTCCGGGCTACTGCGTTCTATCCTGAAACCGTGGCGGGCGCGGCAGTACTCGAAGGCATGAGGCGGTCCTCGGCGCGGCTTCTGTCCACCTTCTGGACGACGCTCCGTGACGCCTGCGTGGCCGCTTATCGCGACAACTGCCTGGGCATCGCCAAGGGCGCCGCCTACTCGGCTCTGCTTTCGTTCTTTCCCGTTATGACCTCCGTAACTGCGATCCTGGTGCAGGCGCGGGCGCAGGAAGTCTCCAAGAAGCTGCTCGAAGCCTTATTCGTGGTCGTGCCCCCCGGCACCCACGAGATTGTGATGTATACCTTCACCCGGCGCGGCGCCCGGCCCGTCTCGCTGATCGTCATCGCGGTGCTGGTTTCCTTGTGGGCGGCATCGGGCGTAATGCTCAGCTTGATGGAGGGATTTCGCGCCGCCTACAAGGTTCCGCGCGGACGCCCGTTTCTGAAGCAGCGCGGTATGGCCGCCCTGCTCGTGCTCTGCGCCATGCTGCCGGTCTTGCTCGCTTCGGCGCTCGTAGTCTTCGGCGAGCGCGCTGAGCGCCTGATCGTCACCTGGGTCGGCCTGTTGCCCGAAGGCCAGCAGCTCGGCGGCTGGGTGCAGTTTTTCGGCTACATCGCCCGCTACGTCATCGCCTTCAGCGCGATCGTACTCGGTACCGCCCTCCTGTATTATCTCGGCCCGAATCTTGCCAAGCGGATGCGGCATATGTGGCCCGGCGCCATTCTGGCGGCGGTGCTTTGGTGGCTGGCGACCGTCGCCTTCGGCTGGTACGTGAGCAATATCGCGCACTATAACGTCCTCTACGGCAGTATCGGCGCGGTGATCGCACTCCTCGTCTGGATGTACCTGCTCTCGGTCATCGCCCTGATCGGCTGCGAGTTCAACGCGGTCCGCGATCGGATGGACCGTGACGGCGCGGCGCTTCGCCGCCCGCGGCTACACTGAAATCATGGCCTTTCGTCTCGCGGTCAGCTACCGCCCCTGCGGCGACCAGGAATCCGCGATCGAGCAGCTCGTGCAGGGCTCCCGCGAAGGCGAAAAGCACCAGGTGTTGCTCGGTGTCACCGGTTCCGGCAAGACCTTCACCATGGCCAAGGTCATCGAGCAGGTGAACCGTCCGGCCCTCGTCCTCGCCCACAATAAGCTGCTGGCGGCGCAACTCTATCACGAGTTCAGGAATTTTTTTCCGAACAACGCGGTCGAGTATTTCGTCAGCTACTACGACTATTATCAGCCGGAAGCCTACATTCCCTCGGGCGATATCTACATCGAAAAAGAAGCCACCATTAATGACGAGCTGGACAAGCTGCGGCTCTCGGCCACTCGCTCGCTGTTCGAGCGGCGCGACTGCATCATCGTCGCCAGCGTGAGCTGCATCTATGGCCTGGGCTCGCCCGAGGCGTACTACGGCATGCTGCTGATGCTTGAGAAAGGCCAGAAAATCGCCCGGCAGGACATTTTGAGCAAGCTGGTTGAGATCCTTTACGAGCGCAGCGACCACGACTTCCGCCGCGGTACATTTCGTGTCCGCGGCGATGTCATCGAGGTCTATCCCACCTATGACGATTACGCCTACCGCATCGAGCTTTGGGGCGACGATGTGGAGAGCCTGGCCCAGATCGACCCCCTGCTCGGGCAGGTGCGCCAGACCTACGTACGGCTGCCCATCTATCCCAAGACGCACTACGTGATGAGCCGCGACACCCGGGAGCAGGCGCTGCACAGCATCGAGGTCGAGCTCGAGTGGTGGCTGGGAGAGCTGCGGAAGCAGGGCAAGGTGATCGAGGCGCAGCGCCTCTATCAGCGCACGATGTTCGACCTCGAGATGATCCGGCAGATCGGCTACTGCCACGGCATCGAGAACTACTCGCGCCACTTCTCGGGCCGTCTTCCCGGCGAAGCCCCGCCCACGCTGCTCGATTATCTGCCGCACGATGCCCTGATGTTCCTCGATGAAAGCCACCAGACGGTTCCGCAACTGCAGGGCATGTACAAGGGCGACCGCTCGCGCAAGGAGACGCTGGTGGCCTTCGGCTTCCGCCTGCCGAGCGCGCTCGACAACCGGCCGCTGACGTTTGAAGAATTTGAAAACCGCGTGAATCAGGTCGTGTACGTATCCGCCACGCCGGGGCCGTACGAGCTCACGAAGTCCGCCGGCGTAGTCGTGGAGCAGATCATCCGTCCCACCGGGCTGGTCGACCCCGAAGTGGAGGTGCGGCCGGTCAAGGGGCAGGTCGACGACCTGTTGCACGAGGTTCGGGTGCGCGCCGAACGCAACGAGCGCGTGCTGGTCACGACGCTGACTAAGCGCATGGCCGAGGATCTGGCGGAGTACTACAGCGAGGTGGGCGTGCGCTGCGCCTACCTGCACTCGGAGGTCAGCACGCTCGACCGCGTCCGCATCCTGCGCGATCTGCGTCGCGGCGAACACGACGTGTTGATCGGCGTCAACCTGCTGCGCGAAGGTCTCGATCTGCCCGAGGTCTCGTTGGTTGCCATACTGGACGCGGACAAGGAAGGATTCCTGCGCTCGACGGGTTCGCTCATCCAGACGATCGGGCGCGCGGCCCGCAACATCAACGGCCGTGCTATGCTGTACGCCGATGTGATGACCGACAGCATGCGCCGCGCCCTCGATGAAACCAACCGCCGCCGCGCCATCCAGCTCGCCTACAACATAGAGCATCAGATCACGCCGCAGTCGATCATCAAGCCCATCGATATGAGCCTGGTGGCAGTGGCCGAGGCCGATTACGTAACTGTGCCGCTGGACCCGGAAATGCCGGAGGACCAGTTGAGTCCGGAGGCGCTCGAGGGTCTGGTCGCAGAGCTCGAACAGCAGATGCGCGAAGCCGCCGGGAAATTCGAATTCGAGAGGGCGGCACAGATTCGCGACCGCATCAAGGACCTGAGATCGCGCGAACTGTATGCAGAAACCGCTGGCAGTAGCGCTGGTAGCCGGAGGTCAGGTTAGCCGGGCGAATGTAGCTCGCCTGCTCGCTGACTCTGATCAGCTCGGCCCCATAAAAACCGCGTCCTTTCGCGTCGCCACGCGCGTCTCGAACACCTTGCGCGCCGGCACTCCGGTGAAGCGATACGCTGATCTTCGTTTTGCGAAAACCGTGATTCTCGCCGTCCCCGACGGCGACCTTCCACGCATCAGTCTGGAGCTCGCCGAATGCGGCGTGTCCTGGCGCGGGAAAGTGATCGCCCTGTTGAGCGCCCGTCTCGACAGCTCCGACCTCGAAGTGCTCCAGCAACTCGGAGCACATACCGGTTCGCTCCACGAACTGCC
>JACOTZ010000072.1 GCA_016178155.1 Acidobacteriota bacterium | reverse complement strand
CCATGGCCCGCTGCGGGCCACCAAAGGCAATGAAGACGCGGCGGGGCTCGGTAGTGGAATCAATGAGTTCAGCCGCGTCTTCAGAGGAGCGGAAACGCAAATACTTATGACGCTGTGTTTAGCCGAAGTTCGTCACCGACAGGATTTCGAACCGCTTGCTGACGCGCGCGGCTCAGTAAGTGCCGTCAAATCAGCGGAAGCCTTCTGAGCCACGACCGTCAGGGAGTGGTGGTGACGAACCTCGGTTAGAACCGGGAAGAACCTGATTTCTGGCTTGGTGCCGCGCGCTCGGGCTCGGGATTCGCGGCGACAGAGACGCCCGCGCCGGCCATCACGCGATGAAAGGCGGCGACAGTCTCAGGTGAAGGTTTGAAGTTGCCGAACCGGTGACCCTCCGCGATCGTCAGCGGCGTCCACCCGAACTTGTTCTTGCGGTTCCAGACTTCGATCTTCGCGCCCTTCGCGGCGAGGAGGTCCACGACGGCTGGGGTCTCGCCATTATCGTCCACGGCGTTGATGTCCGCGCCAAGATCGAGCGCCACCCGCACCGCCTCCAGCACCTCGCTCTCGGTTCCGGCGTCCTCGCCCGGGGAGCGCGTTCCGAGCCCGGCCGCCGCCATCAGCGGCGTCGAGTGATCCGCGTTCGGAAGCAGCGGATCGGCGCCGAGATCGGCCAGCGCGCGCATCAGCTCGGCGTCCGCGGCCCTCGCGGCCAGCATGAAAGGTGTGGCTCCGAGCGTGTTGAGCCGGGTCATGCCCACGCTGATCCGCCGCGTCATGCGCGCGTTCAGATCAGCTCCCTTGGCCGCGAGTTTGCGGACGAACTCAAGGCTGGTCACGTTGCCGGAGCCTTGCGGCGCCGGGTCATTGTCGCCGCCGCCGGGCTTGCGGACACCCGTGATCGCGTGCAGCGCGGTCCATCCGGTGGCGGCGGCATTGGGATCGGCGCCCGCATCGAGGAGGTATGCCGCGAGCTCGTAATGAGCGTTCAGGACGGCGAGCAGCAGCGGGCTGGTGCCGCCCCGGGGCGGCGCTCCGCCGATTCTGCGCCCGGAGCTCTGCAGCGGCTGAAGGGTCTCGTTTATGTCCACACCCGCCTTCAGCAACGTACGCACGACGCCGGTGTGGCCCTCCCGCACCGCGAAGAACAGGGGCGTAAACCCGGAGTTCAAACGGGCACGGAAGTCGGCTCCCGCCGCAATCAGTGCTTCCACAACCTCCGCATGACCTTCGACGGCCGCCCACATCAGGGCCGTCTGCCCGCCGCGGCTTTCCTTCGCGTCTACTTTGGCGCCGCGGGAGAGCAACGCCCGCACGGCCTGTACGCTGCCCGCGCGAGCGGCCGTCATCAAAGCGGTTTCGCCTCCCGGAAGAGCCGTGTTCGCCTCCGCCCCGGCTTTCAACAGCAGCTCGACCATGGCGCCATTCCCGTTCCTGCATGCGAGTGAGAGGGGGGTCACGCCATAGCGGTTTGCAGCTTTCACATTGGCGCCCGCACGGAGCAACAGTTGGGCGGTTTCGAGGTCGTCCTGGCGGACACTCCAGTGCAACGCCGTCGTGCCATCGACCTCGGCCGCGTTCACGCCGGCGCCCTGTTCGAGCAGCGCCCGCACGCTGCTCCGATCCTTGTCCCTGGCGGCATTCGCCAGCCGCGCGTCGGTACCGGCCGCCCGCACAGCCGGAATGGCGAGCAGCAGAACCAGCGCCCATTGGCCAACCCGTCTCCGGCACATCGTGTCCGTCTCCTGGCGCATCCGGCGAATCACACGGAGAGGAGCTCGGTGATCTTGCCCCGGCTGTCCGCGAAGGCGTCTAGACGGACTCCCACTCTATCAAGCAGCGTCAAGTGCAGGTTCGCGAGCGGGGCGGGTTCCGCAAACCTGATGTGACGGCCTCCCGCGCGCCTGCCTGCCAGGCCGCCGGCGACCAGGATGGGCAGGTTCACATGATCGTGCACGTCGGGGTTGCCCATGCCGCTGCCGTAGAGGTAGACGGAATGATCGAGTAGAGAGCCCTCGCCGTCCGGCGTGGCTTTCAGCCTTTCGATGAAATAGGCGAACAGCGAGACGTGAAACGCGTTGATCTTCGCCACCTTCGCAAGTTTTTCCGGATCGTTGCCGTGATGTGTGGTCGGATGGTGGGGATCCGGAACGCCGATCTCGGGATACGTGCGGTTGCTGGTTTCGCGAGCCAGTTGAAACGTGATCACCCTGGTGACGTCGGCCTGCAGCGCCAGCACCTGCAAGTCGAACATCAACCGCGCGTGGTCTGCATACGCGGCGGGTACGCCGACCGGGCGATCGAGATCGGGCAACCGGGAGTCGGCGGTTTCGGCCTCGGCCTTCTGAATGCGCCGCTCCACTTCGCGTATCGTATCGAGATACTGAGTGACCTTCGTGCGGTCGGAAGCCCCCAGCTTCTTCTGCAGGCGCGCGATGCTCTCGCCGACCGAATCGAGCAAACTGGCGTTTCTCCGCAGCTCAGCGAGCCGGTCCGCGGCGCTGCCGCCGTCGCCGAACAGGCGCTCGAAAACAACACGCGGGTGAGCCTCTGCCGGAAGCGGCGTGGTCGGCGAAGACCAGGACAGATTGTTCTGGTACACGCACGCATAGCCGTTGTCGCACTGGCCGACCGTGGCGAGCAGGTCCATGGCGAGCTCGAGCGAGGGCAGCCGTGTTGCCCCGCCGATGTGTTTGGCGGCGATCTGGTCGACGGTCGTGCCCAGATGATAGTCGCTGCTTTCGGTCCACTTCGCCTTGGCCGCGCTCAGGAACGCGGCGTTGGAGGTTGCATGCGTGCCAGGGTACGCGTTCTTCAGCTCGAGGTTTGTGATGACCGTGAGGTGATCCACCAGCCCGGCGAGGGAGCTCAGGCTGGGAGAAAGCTCCGTGAGCTTGCCCTCGCCCGGAGGAGTCCACTGCGAAATATTGGCTCCCATTGGGACGTAGACAAAACCCAGGCGGCGAACGGGTTTGGCGGGCGAGGCGGCGAGAGCGGTCATGGCCGGCACCATGGCGTCGAGCAGGGGCAGCGCCAGCGTGGTCCCCATGCCGCGCAGGAACGTTCGCCGCGGCAGAGCCTTCTTTGTAACGATCATTGTGTTCTCCTCATCTGGAACGGCGTGCTGTTGACGATTCCCAGGATGAACTCCGAGAAGCGGTAGTTGTTTTTCCGGGCGTGTTGTACCACCCGGCGGACCGCCGGGGCATCGTAATATTCGACTCCCCGGCCTAAGGCGTAAGTCAAAAGTTTTTCCGTAAAATTCGTCAGAAAAGCTTCCGGATGTTTGAGCAGCGCCTGCTGGAGTCCGGGGACACCCTCGAACTTGCTCCCGTCTGGGAGGCCCCCGGACGCATCGATGGGCGCGGCCTCCTCGCGGGTCCGCCAGCGGCCCACCGCATCGTAGTTCTCAAACGAAAAACCAACCGGGTCCATCACCCGGTGGCAGCTCGCGCATACGGGATTCGCACGATGCTGCGCCATGCGCTCCCGCATGGTCAGGGGCTTCCCCGCAGCGCTCTTTTCTTTGAGAGCCGGGACCGAGGGCGGAGGAGGAGGCGGCGGCATGCCGAGAAGATTGCCCAGGACCCAGTTGCCACGCAGCACAGGCGAGGTCCGGGTCGCGTAGGAGGTCACGGTCAGAATGCCGCCCTGGCGGAGCAGCCCGCCACGCACGCTGTTCTCGCCAAACGTGATGCGCCGGAAGCGGCTGCCGTAGACGTTCGGGATACCGTAATGCCTGGCGAGGCGCTCGTTCACAAATGTATAGTTCGCCCGCAGCAGATCGAGCACGTTGCGGTCCTCGCGCAGGATGCTTTCGAAGAACAGATCCGTTTCCTGCCGAAAGGCCCGCCGCAGATTGTCATCGAAGTCAGGAAACAGCCGCATGTCCGGAGTCGATGCCGCCAGATTGCGCAAGTGCAGCCACTGCTCGGCAAAATTGGTCGTCAAGGCGCGGGACCGGGGATCCGCCAGCATCCGCCGCGCCTGCTCCTCCAGCACGGCGGGCGTGGAAAGCTTTCTCCGAATCGCCGCATCGAGCAGCTCATCATCCGGAATACTGCTCCATAGGAAGAAAGACAGCCGCGAGGCCAGCTCCAGGTCGCTGATGCGAGCTGCGGTTTTGGGCGGCAGGCCGGCCGGATCCTGTTCGACGCGAAACAGGAACTCGGGACTGACCAGCACCGCGCACAGGCCCATTTCAATCCCGGCCTCGAATCCGCCTTCTTTACTCGCCTCCCTGTAGAACTTCAGGGGAACCTGCACATCCGCGCCAGTCACCGGACGGCGGTAGGCGCGGCGCGTAAGCGTCGTAAAGATGCGCTGCGCGCAGGCTTCTTCCTCGCCGGGCTTCGCCGGCTTACACACAAAAATCCGCCGCCGGCTGGCCGTGTCGCCGGCGCCTGTAGCGTCATACGGGCCGGCGATCGAGACCGAGTAAACTGCAGGCTGAATTCTCGGATGCCGGTACACGTTGAAGTGTGCCTGGTAGGGCTGCCGCTCGGTTTCGAGCAGCAGCGTGGGCTTCTTCAGAAACGCGACGCCGAGCACGTGTCGACCGGCTGTCACCGGAACCCGGACATTGAAATCCTTATCCAGGTTTTCATGACCGGCGCCCCGGGGCGGCCGCTTCACGGTGAACAACTGCAGCCGCTCGCCATCGAGCATGAGCTCCAGTTCGTGGATTTCGTTCAGTCCCTCCACCTCCTCGTTGCGGTCCCGCGAGAGCCGGACCTGAAGCTCGTAGGTTGCGTC
>JACOTZ010000187.1 GCA_016178155.1 Acidobacteriota bacterium | reverse complement strand
AGGCTCAGAGTCGGCAGGTTACGGTGAGATACGCAGCATCCCCACACAGGTCACCGTAAGCACTGGCTTCTTTATCGTAACTTCAGCCGTGCTGGCCGGGCCACACAGGGTGCTGACGTCTACTCCCGGCGCGGAGGTGAATCTTGCGGGCACGGCCAAGGCGAGCGTTTTCCGGCAGTTTGGCCGCGACGGTGGGGATAACAGTGTTTGATGTATGCGAGCCCGCGCGTGGGCATGCCCGAGGTGGACTTCGCGGCGGCGCCGGGCGCGATGCTCACAGGCTGGGATACTCCGGCTCCGGGGAGCGGCGCCTGGTGGGCCGGTATGGTCCTCCACTTTGCGAATGGGAGTATCCTGTTTCCCGCCGTTTACAGCTATTTTGCCTATGGACTGCTGCGCGGGTGCCCGTGGCGTTCGCGGTCTGCTGTTCGGCCTCATCCTGTTTGTCGTCTCGCAATCCGTGGCCATGCCCGCCCTGGGATTGGGTGTGCTTGGCGCCGGCACGTTTCGGCCGGTCCTGTTGTTTATGGGCGGCCTGCTGCAGCACCTGAGTTACGCAGTGGTGCTCGGCGGCATTGCCGGTCCGCAGGCGCAGCGAGGAGCGCGCCGGCCTGGCGGAGACCGCCACGATGGGCGCGGCCCGATGCGATTCAACTCGCCTGCGCGGCCGCGGCCGGGACCGGTCTCTTCGTGACAGTTCGGGGACGGTGGTATCCCGAGCAAGCTGGGTTGCCGGGACGAATGCGTGCGTTGGAGGCGCGGGGCGGAATCGAACCGCCGAATAAGAGTTTTGCAGACTCCTGCCTTACCACTTGGCTACCGCGCCGCCTCGACGGGCCCGCATCAGACCCTGAACGGCTGGAGGCGCCGGGCGGATTCGAACCGCCGATGGAGGTTTTGCAGACCTCTGCCTTACCACTTGGCTACGGCGCCATGAATTCTCAGTGTAGCAACGGCGCGCATGCGGTTCGCGAGCGCCGGCAACAGTGGCATGGGTGCGTGCAGCGTGCCGCGGGCATGGCCGGCCCGCGGTCACCCGCCGGCTTACACCCGGCTGAGCACTTCGAGGTACCGCCGTGCCACCGCGGCCGGCGCGTGTTCGGACGCGATGTGCGCCGCCGCCCGCCGGCCGATCTCGCGCCCGGCCTCGGGAAACCGGCACAGCCACAACATGTAGGATGCGAGCATCTCTTCCTCGGCCGGTCCCGCATCGACGCGCAGGCACGCGATCTCGGGAAGCGCCGCGGTTTCCGCGCTTCCGGTCACCATCACCGGCCGCCCGATGCCCATGAAACGCACCGTAATCCCCGAGGTCTCGCCCGCTGCCGGGTACCGCAGGTTGATGCAGGCATCGGTGGCATATGCGTTCAACCAGAACTCCCGTTCCGGCACATAGCCGATCCGCCGCACGCCGGGTGAGTCGAGCAGCGGCCCCAGCACGCGCTCGAGATCGCTCGAGGCGAAAGCGCCGGCCACGAGCAGCAGCCCGTCACCACCCGCACACCGGAATCGCGCGAAGGCCCGCAGCACGGCCGGCAGGCGCTTGGTCTCGCGCAGGTGTCCGAAGACCCCGAATACGCAGGCGCGCGGACCAATGCCCCAACGCCCGCGTTGCACCAGAACTTCGGATTCCCTCGGCGGCACGGCGGGCGGCTCGAACAGGTGCGGGATCTCGACCACGCACGCGCGTGGAGCGTGCCGCCGCACCATTGCCGCGGCTCCCGGATTGTGCACGACCACGGCCCGCGAGACCTCGGCGATGCGCCGCAACATCGCGTACTCGAAATATTGCGCATCGCCGCCCGACCGCGCTCTTTGCCGCCACAGCTCGCCGGCGAGATCGCGCGACCACTCGCCGTAGTTATAGACAAACTCCTCGACATACTCCTGCTCCCCCAGCGCGCCGAGATAGAAGTGATGCAGAACAGCATCGTGCAGCACCACGACCCCTGGCTGCGCGAGCGCCCGCCTGTAAATATCCCGATGGAGCTGATTATTGCCGAGCTGGTATAGATGCGCGTCCGCGCGGTCCGCCCCCGGAGCCACCTCGGCCAGGGGCCGGAGCCCCCGCAGCAGCGCGGCCGCATAATCGGCGACGCCGGTGTGAGCCGGCGGTAGCGGCGCATGGTATCCGACCTTCACGCCACCCCGCCGCGCCGCTCAACCCCCCGGGCGTGCGAAGACGCCGGCCCGTGCGCAAAGCTGTAGCTTATCGGCGTTTGCTTCACTATGGGTATATCGCGGCGCTTTTCGGCGCCGCCGCATTCCATATACAGGCTATCAGCAGCCTTGGGAAGACGCGTCTGTTCGCACGGCCTCCTGTAATATCCATGTAATTGTCGTCAGGTTGCATTCACTCTGTCTATTGAGGAGGTAGGATGGGACAAAGCCGAAAGCGAAGCGCCAGTCGTGCCGGGAGACCCGTGGGCGTCTGAGCTCGGACGCGAGGTGAATCCGTGGAACTTCGATGTGAACTCCCGGGGGCGGCAACCAGGCACAAGGTAAAGCCACAGAACACGAAGCTGGAGCGATTCATGGCGGTCGACTGCATGGACCTGCACCTGCGTCAGCCGTGCTGCGGCACTGATATCCACCGGCGCCGCGACAACCAGGAAGTGTTCATGCTGCCGGAGGGAGCGCTCTGATGCTGGCGGGCGACTGGTGCAAGTTCCCGAATCGCGAGCGCGCGCTCGCAATGCGCCAGATGGAGGCAGGCCCATCTCACTCTTTGCAAGACAGGCCAACTGCACGCCCCAGCCACACGGACGAGCAGATCAAGTGGTTCATGTTCGGAGGCTACGACTAAGATGCCGGCATCGCAGCAGCATATCACTTCTTCAACACTGATGGGCGCTACGCTTGTCGACGGCGGCGCTACGTTTCGTGTGTGGGCTCCTCAAGCCAACAAGGTTTATATCAGCGGGGACTTTAACGGTTGGCAACAGGACGATGCGTCACTGCTCGAACGAAACGACGATCAGCGGTGGACGGGTTTCATCCCGGGCGCGCAGGACGGACACAAGTACAAGTTCTGGATCGAAGGCCACGGTACCTCCGGCTACAAGCGCGACCCGTACGCTCGCGAGCTGACAAACGCCTGGCCCAACCCGGATTGCATTCTTCGATCAGCCGGCACCTTTCCGTGGCAGGACTGGAGTTGGAAAACGCCGGAGTTTCGTGACCTGATCGTGTACCAGTTCCACATCGGCACGTACTTCGGACCGAATCGCGAGAGCCGGGTAGCGAAGTTCCTCGATGTGCTCGATCGGGTTGAGTACCTGGCCGATCTCGGTGTCAACGCGATTGCACCACTGCCCATCGTGGAGTACAGTACGCCGCGCAGCATGGGCTACAACGGCTCCGACCTCTTTTCGCCAGAGATGGACTACCAGGTTGCGGATACCGAACTGGACCGGTATATCGGCCTTGCGAACCGGCTTCTGGCGCAGAAAGGCAAGTCGCCGTTGACGCGGCAGGTGCTTGCGACGGGTATCAATCAACTCAAGGCGCTGGTGGATATCTGCCACCATTACGGCCTCGCCGTCATCCTGGATGTCGTTTACAACCACGCATCCGGGGACATCAAGGGACAGGACGAATCCATTTATTTCTTCGATCGCGCCGCGGGAACGGATCCCAGGCATAGCCTGTACTTCACCGATCAGGATCACACCGGGCCGGTGTTTGCGTTTTGGAAAGACGATGTCAAGGGCTTCCTCATCGACAACGCGAAGTTCTTCATCGATGAATATCATGTCAACGGCTTCCGTTATGACCAGGTAACCGTGATAGACAAGCAGAATGTTGGTTCCGGCTGGCTGTTCTGTCAACGTCTCAATTCGACGGTAAACTTTGTCGATCCAGAGGCGATCAACATTGCTGAATACTGGGGACCCGAGCCAGCGGTCGTGCGCCCGCAGAACGAGCGCGGAGCCGGATTTCACGCCAACTGGCACGACGGTCTGCGCCGGGCGATCCGGGGTGTGATCAACGAAGCGTCTTGGGGACAAGGAGCCGGCGTGAACTGGCAGCCCGTCGTCGATCAGCTTCGTGCTCCGGGGTTTCCGGATGCGTGGCGTGCCGTTCAGTACCTAGAGAGCCACGATGAGGTGTACCGGGATCGCGGTCATCGCGTGCCCTCGCTCGCCGTAGGAGGAGGAAACACGCGAACGTGGTATGCAACGAGCCGGGCTCGCGTTGCCACTGCGCTCATTCTTACGGCGCCCGGGATTCCGATGCTCTTCATGGGCCAGGAATTCTATGAGGACAAGAAATGGGCTGACGATCCACCCCACCACGCCGGCACGCTGCTGTATTGGGACGGGTTGACCCACGAGAAGACGATGATCGACTTCCACCGGTTCACGCGCGAACTGAACTGGCTACGTCGTAAGCACCCGGCGTTGCGGGGTGAGGGTATCGCAACCGTGTCGATGGAGAACGGTCCCCGCGTTCTTGTGTTCCAACGCTGGGTGGAGGGCGTTGGCCGTGACGTTATCGTGGTCGCGAGCCTGAGCGAATTCACGCATTACGGATATCAGATCCCGATGCCCTCGCCCGGACTATGGGTTGAGGTCTTCAATAGCGATATCTACGAGAACTGGGTCAACCCGGCCGCCTCGGGCAATGGAGGCTCGATTCAGGCCAATGGTCCAAGCCTGAATGGTCTGCCGGCTTCGGCGTTCATCACCGTGCCGGCGAATTCCGTGCTGGTCTTCGCGCGGGACATGGGTGATTAAGAGAGCGATAAATCCATGAACTTGCTGGGGTGGGGCTGGTTTCGCGCCGGGACGACAGATTCGATGAGCAGAAGCCGGGATTGTTGCAATCCCGCACCGCTGGAATGGCTGTGACTTCAACCACGCGCGGCGGATCCTGCCGCCAATGACCTCCCATCCGGCACATTGCCGGATGGGAGTCTGCTGGTCCGCTACGCCCGGCTGCGTCTGTACTCCAGATCGAATCATGACCGGCGCGCGCACAGCACGCGCTGCCGCTGACGGTGGCGGAGTCTTGCCGTCGCCGTGGTAGCACGACCGCCGCGCTGATCCGAGTGTTCCGCGCCCACGCGTCAACTCCTGTCGGATTTCCTCCAACAAGCGCCGTTCCTTGGCGTAGCTGAACTGCTCGTCGAGATCAGGCGGGTCGGCGATCACGAACCGCTCACGCTCGCCCGATTCCGGATTCGTGTAGAAGCCATACAACGTGCCCAACCCGAACGGCCGGTCCGGATAAAGCAGCAAAGCATTCATCGCGGTGCTGATGACGGAGGCGTTGCCGTGGTGCTCGCGCAGCGCGTCGCGGATGTCGTTCTCAAGGTCGCTGTAGGCCTTTTTCAGCTCCGCGTCCATATCAACCGCGATCACCTCTTCCGCATATGGCGGCAGCGCGTCCGAGATGTCCTCCAGCGACACGAAGGCGGCCATGTTCATCAAGTACTTGCCGAAGAGCAGCGGTGAGGCCCCGGGCCGGCGCTTGACCGTCGTTGTGACCTTCGCTTTCGAACAGGAGTTCTCGTGGCATGAGGAAAAAGCCTCCTTGACGCCGGGCGCGCACGAATGCGAACTCGTTGGGCGCAGCGGGGATTCTGCCGTAAGCTGGTGAGGACGATTCAGATGGTGCCAGCTCACTCCAAGTCGCGGGAGTATCGGAGCCTTCTGGCCAGCCTGAAGCAGCGCATCCGGGAGGCCCCAAGTCCGGGCGGGCTTGGCGGTGAACCGGGAGTTAGTTCTGCTCTACTGGTCGATCGGCCGCGAGATCTTAACGAGGCAGCAAGCGCAGGGCTGGGGTGCCAAGGTGATCGATTCCCTGGCGCACGATCTGCGGCGCGAGTTTCCCGAGATGCAGGGCCTGTCTCCCAGGAATCTCAAATATATGCGGGCGTTCGCCGAAGCTTGGCCGGACGAGGCAATTGTGCAACAGCTTGTTGCACAAATTCCCTGGGGCCATAACGTCAGGCTTTTGGATCATGTGAAGTCCTTAGAAGAGCGCCGCTGGTACGTAGCGCAGACGATCGCGAACGGCTGGAGCCGCAACGTCCTTGTTCTCCAGATCGAGAGCGGGCTCTACCGCCGACAAGGCCGGGCGCTGACCAATTTCAATCGCGCGTTGCCGCCACCGCAGTCCGATCTGGCGCAGCAGGTTCTCAAGGACCCGTACAATTTCGACTTCCTCACGCTCTCCGCCGAAGCCAAGGAGCGCGACGTGGAGCGTGCGCTGCTCGATCACATTCGCCAGTTTCTGCTCGAACTGGGTGTCGGCTTTGCCTTCGTGGGAAGCCAGTATCCGCTTGAGGTTGCAGGCCAGGATTTCCGTCTCGATCTGCTCTTCTACCACCTTCGGTTGCGTGCGTTTATAGTCGTGGACCTTAAGGCTGGCCCCTTCAAGCCCGAGTACGCGGGGAAGATGAATTTCTACCTATCGGCTGTCGACGACCGGTTGAAGCACCCGACAGACCACCCCAGCATAGGCCTGATTCTGTGCAAGGCGAAAGACCAAATCATCGTGGAGTATGCCCTTCGCGACACCGCGAAACCCATGGGCATCGCGGAGTTCCGGCTGTTTGAGAAGCTACCCGCGCGATTGAAGCGAAGCCTTCCGACTATCGAGGAGCTTGAGGAGGAGCTCAGCGCCGCGCCGGAGGTGGGCGATCAGTCGAGCGGGAGCTCGTCTGACTCGGGCACCTGAATCCGCTTCCGCCGTAACCCCCGAGACAGCACCCTGAGAAGGCGCAACTTCGTCCCTCTCACGGCGGTCGGCGAGCAGTTGAATCCAGCCAACGACTCGTTCAGGTTGCGCCGCGAAAGCTCCTCCCGAAACCATGTCGCCCACGCGGGCAATACTGGAAGCCCAAACCCACGGAAAGCCGATGCAGGACGAAATCCGCGCCATCGTCGACAAGAACCGTCCTGCTCGCCTCGCCATTGGCGCCGAGAGTCGTCTCCAAGAACTCCTTGGAGAGCAGAACTATGTGCCGAACCGGGCGTTTTCTTCCGGGAATCTGAAACGAAGCCCGATAAACCTCAGGCTTCTCGCCGAGCGTGCCGATGAATTCCCCTCCCTCGAACGACCGTCGCCGTAGAGGAGTGTCAGCCGCTGGGAGAATCGTTCCCTCTCGCGGACTACCGTGGTATTTTCGTCCTTGCCGTTCTCCTCGATCCGGTCGACGACCTTCACGCTCTCCCAATAGGCGACATGCCGCTCCGGGCCTGAACCAACACTCCATTCAACAGCCCGCTCGTGCACAGCAAGCCATTTCCGCGTTTTTGACGAAAACTGATTGTGCTCATTGCAATCATTGCTTAGGTCTTTGTGGCGCAGCCACGTAGACGACATCGTTTCGTCTCGGCTGTGCATGCGCAGAATCTGCACAAGCAGCACAAAATCGAGGGCACCGCGCCGGTTTCGCCCGAGGATGGCGCGGCCCGGCGCTGATTAGTGCCGTTCTTCGTGGATATCTATGTTGAGGATATGGGACGGCTATTCGTAGCGGAGTGCGATCACCGGGTCAACCCGCGAAGCACGGCGAGCCGGCAGGTAGGCTGCAAGCGTCGCCGATCCTAATAGCAGTCCTGCGGCTGTCATGACGGATAGGGGATCGCCAGTGGTCACGCCGAACAGCAGGTCGTGTACGAGACGCCCTGCCGCTAGTGACAGTGGTATCCCAGCAGCAAGACCGATCGCGACCAGCGTCAATGACTCGCGCATCGTCTGCCACAACACCCTTTGCGGATGTGCCCCGAGTGCAAGACGAATACCCATTTCCGGTGTCCGGCGAGCGACGGAGTGCGACATGACTCCATACAGTCCAAAGCAGGCCAGAAACAGAGCGAGTGCCCCAAACGCTCCGGTCAGACCGGCGAGAAGGTACTCACGCCATAGCGAGAGTCCGATTTGCTCGGAAACAGACGTGACACCGCTCACGCGCGCTCGGGCATCCATCCCGCTGATGACTTGGCGAAGAGTGGCCATCATTCGCGGTGAGCCCCGGTCGACACGCACGTGCAAAGTCGGGCCGCTAATGGACGTCATCTGGGCGGCCGAGCGCCAGATCATCGGAACCGCAGGCGTGTGGAGGCCGTTTACGCGAGCATCGTTGACAACACCAACAATCACCATGTCCGGCTCGTGAGGATAGGAGACAATCCGGCCCACAGGATCCTTGCCGCCAAAGTATCGGCGAGCCAAGGTGTCGTTAATGATCACGGCACGTTGCGCGTTTGCACCGTCGCGCCACGAGAACTCCCGGCCCGAAATCAGTTTCATTCCTGCCGTCGCGAAATAACCGGCCGATACGGCTTCCGTCTGAAAGGTGATCTGTTCTCCAGCCTGCGGCGTGTAGCCAGGCAGTATAAAGCCCGTTGTCGAGTTCGTACAGTCAGCGACAAGCGCGCACACAGCGACAGCGGAACTCTGTACGCCAGATACTGCATTTACGCGCTCAACGAGGCTGTGCAAGTATTCCGCAAGAGCACCCTCTTTCAGGTTTGGATCGAGATCGAGGCGAACGAGAAGAAGATTGCTCGCGTTAAAACCCGGGTCGAAGCTGGCCAGATTGCGGAGACTGTGCAGGAAAAGCGCGGCGCCCGAGACCAGCACCACAGAGAGTGTCACCTGAGCTGCTACGAGCACGCCCGCAACGCGAATTCGTGAACTGCCATGCACCTCGCGCGATCCCGACTTAAGTGCCGGACCAGGTTCGAGCTTCGTCGCGCGAAGTGACGGAAGCAGACCAAACAGGACAACCGAAAGCACCGCAACAACCATTGTGAATGCGAGCACCCGCAAGTCGAGCTTAAGATCGAGACGAGTTGCTCCAACGTGCGTCGCAGCTTGCGACAGAACCCCGACTGCCCAGTACGCTATTGCAAGCCCTGCAGCCGCGCCAGAACCAGCCAGCAGTAAACTCTCCGTGAGCATTTGACGGACTAGGCGGCCCCGACCAGCACCCAGGGAGAGTCGAACAGCGATCTCCCGGCTGCGTTCCGACGCCCTGGCTAGCAGCAAATTGGCGATGTTCGCGCAGACGATCAGCAGAACGAGCGTAACCGTCGCAACCAGCGCGTAAATCGGTTGGCCGAACTCCGTTCGGAGATTCGAGAATCCACGCGAAAAGGATTCAAGGCGAAGCCTGGCTGAGCGTCTGGTCTCTTCGGAGGCCGACTTGAACATATCCCACTGCAACCCGGAATTGAGTGCCGCGTCCATGGTGCTCGGCGGCGACAACGACCGGACAGTAACCTCCAGCCAACGTATGTTGTCCTGCGATGGCCATGGCTGGTCAGGGCGGGCGTTTGAAGCACTGAAGTTGTTCTTGTGCCCGATCTGGTGCTGCATCATCAGGGGCGCCCAGACATCGACAGGCCGCTCCAGAAGGACGCCACGAAAGGCTGAAGGCGCAATCCCGATGATCTGAAGCGGGTATCCGTTGATCCGTACCTCCCGTCCAGTGGCGAAAGGGGCGTCGCCAAACTGCTGTCGCCAGAAGACTGCGCTCACGACGGCGACAGGATGCGCGCCCTCGGTCCGGTTGTCATCCGCGCTAAGAAAGCGGCCGGCGACCGGCTGGACGCCAATCACATCGAACCAGTCCCCTGAAACGAGTTGGACAGTCGCGCGCGGACCGTTTGAATCCACTCCCAGCCGCATGCTGTTGACTCGTGTCATGGCAGCAGCTTGGCCATATGGGGCAATAGCGTTGCTGAGCTTCTGCACAAACGGCCACGAGTAGCGTTGCGACAATCCGATCCGGGAGTCATGGCGCAACAGAAAGAGCTCATGGGGCGATCGAACGGGCAAGGTTTTGAGAATCACTGCATCTAGCACGGAAAACATGGCCGTGTTCCCGCCAATGCCCACGGCAAGCGTCGCAACAGCCACCGATGCGAACGCAGGCCGCCGGGATAAAGTCCTGATGGCATAGGCCAGATCCTGCCGCAACTCGTCAAACCACCTGAGCCCGAACGAGCGACGGCATTCCTCACGCACTGTTTCCTGCCCACCGAATTCGACGCGTGCCTCGTGCAGCGCCTGCTCAGGTGTCAGTCCCCTAAGCCTCGCCAGGTCGGAGGCTCTTTGCTCAATATGGAACCGGATCTCTTCATTCAGGCCAGCCTCGAACCTCTCTCTGTCCCGCAGGCCGCGTAACATCGGTATTAAGCCTTTGAGGAGCATTCAAATCTCCGCCGGACGAGCTGAAAGCGCGAGCGTGATTGCGCTTGAAACACTTGTCCATTCGGCTTCTTCTTCGCGCAGGCGTTTCCGACCGGCCGCCGTAAGGCTGTAGTACTTGGCGCGCCGGTTGTTCTCCGAAACACCCCACTCCGTCTTGAGAAAACCCTGAGCTTCGAGACGGTACAGCGCTGGATACAACGCACCCTGTTCTATGTTCAGCACGCCTCCGGTGATCTGCTGAATCCTCAACAGGACGCCATATCCGTGCAAAGCGCCAAGCGATACGGCCTTCAGTACGAGCAGGTCCAGCGTACCGGGGAGCAGAGCGGCCATTCAGAGTCTCCTAAACTACTTGGGAAAAGAATAGCGCGCCTCTCCTAAACTGTCAAGGAGAGAAACTGATCCGTAACGTAGCCACTCGGGAGCAAAGTGGCGCTTTGAGCGAATAACATCGTTTCAGCGGAGGATCGCAACCTTGCCCGATGCGTAGATCAACGTCAGCTCTTGTGAAAATCTCTCCCGCTCTCGCTGGATTACGGTGCCATCCGGCTCGATTTCTTCTGACCGATCTACGACCTTCACAGAACTCCACGCTGCAACATGACGATCCTCGCCGGAACCGAAAATGCCGTCCAACATGCCACCGACGGCGCATAACGCCACGTGGCCTGCATGCAGGGGAGTCAGTGGGCGCCCGTTGATCTTTCGGGATGGTGCGAACAGTATCCGCGATGCCTGGTACCACGCCGTCGATTTCGGCAGCATGTCTTCAATCTCGTCCAGTGGCTATCCACGGTGCTCCAGTTGAACAGGGACGCCTTCCGGGACCGCATACACGATGCCTGGAGCATCGGAAAGAGATGGCAACTGTTCCCATTTGCGGCTCATGTCCGCCAACCGGACGCGTGCTCGTTCGACATCCCGATCCTTCATCTGCTCGCGCTCTCGTCGCGTCCGACGAACACCAAACAACACGACCTGCTTGTACTTCACGGATTCCGGATGGCTGAGACGGTATGCTTTCTTGTCCTTGAACTGCACAGCAAGAAGCTTGTCGCATACTTGCAGGCGTGTCCCGGGAACAACCAGAATCAGCACTCCTCCCGGCTTGATCCACCGGTAGACGTGTTCCAGAAACAGGGCTACCCGGCCATGGCTCAACGTTATGCCGTCCCGCAGTGATTCGGGATACCAGTTTTTGTTGGCAAAAGTGATACGCGCGCCCGCCAGGCGTAATTGCTGCGGCGAGCCTGCTCACCCATACCTGAATGCCACAGGTTCCCTTGAGCACCTCCCACCGGGCGGGCCTTTCGCCCGTCCTTCGCCGCTCGCCTATACCCTCGTTGCAGCCCCCGCAAGGCGATCACAAATTGCGAAAAAATATTTGTCCTCCCATAACTTCATAATTTACGGCAGCTTACAGACGATCGCCAAAAACCATTTCACGGAATTCGCGCGGCCTCTCCGCTACTCTCGAAGCGACACTCGACTGAATGTCCGCGGCGTCGCCCGCGGGAAAAATCAGCCGGACTCTGACAAACCCCGGCAACAAAGGAGTCTTTATGTCAACCTCGAAATCCGAAATTGCCCGCCTCAACGGCGCTAAATCCCACGGCCCGGTCACGCCCGAGGGCAAGGCCCGCTCCGCTATGAACGCCCTCCGTCACGGCCTCACCGCCGGCACCCTCCTGCTCCCAAGCGAGGACCACGACCATTACGAAAGACTGCGCGACCAATACTATGCCCGCTTCGATCCGGCCGACGAATTTGAAGCCGACCTGGTCGACCAGCTCCTCGCCCACCGCTGGGGCACGCTGCGCGTCGACATCGCCCAGCGCGACTTGTTCGCCCACGAGGCCGCCAAGCTCGACGACGCCGGCGCTGATGCTTCCGCCCAGCTCAATGCCGCCTTCTCCAACCCCTACCGGGACAAAACTCTCGCTCTCTATGTCCGTTACCGTTCCCACTACTGCCACGCCTACGACCGCACCCTGCGCAATCTCGAGCGCTTGCAGGCCGCGCGCCGCAAGCTCGAGTCCGAAGCCGCCGCTGCCGGGTTGCCGGCTCCCGAGCCCTGCGAGCCCGCCGCAACCCACAAGGCCCGCACTCCAGCGCCGCCTCGGCCGCGCGAACGAAACGAACCCAACGAACCCGCGCTGCTACCTCCGCTCGCCCCCGTCCCGGCCGCTGATCCGCCAAATAATGACCCCCGGAACCCTATCAAGTAACCCGTGTCTCTTCAGCCCAAACCCGGCGTGTCTTTTGCCAACCCTGCGGTCGCCAGTCTGCGCGGCGACTGCGGCACATGGAACGCCCATCCTGCTGCCCGCCGCCACGCCTGTTCAGGCTCGCACCGCCGCGCGAGGGCACAAAGGTGTCCGGAGCCGCGCACACCCGCCCGGAAGGATAAGATAGGGCTTTCATGAGTCCTGCCGGCGCAATCGCGGTGTCGCGGCGCGTTTCTCTGCTCCAGCCCACCGCGGTCAATTCGATCCTGAAAGAGGTCCGCGAGCTGCAGGCGCAGGGCCGCGATATCGCATCGCTGATGCGCGGCGAGCCGGACTTCCGCACTCCCGGCCATATCGTCGAGGCGGCGCAAAGGGCGCTCGCAGCGGGGCGCACCGGCTATCCCGATAATCGCGGAGAGCCGGCGCTGCGGCGCGCGGTCGCCGAAAAGCTCGAGCGCGAGAACGGTCTCCGTTTCGACCCCGAGTTCGAGATTCTCATCACCACCGGCGCGACCTTCGGCATCTATGCGGCGCTGGCGGCGCTCATTGACGGCGGCGGCGAGGTGCTGCTTCCCGATCCGATTTACGACGCCTACCAGTCGCCGATCCGGCTGGCGGGCGGCCGGGTGCGGCCGGTGCGAGCGCGGCTCGAGGGCGGGCGCTTCCGCATCCCGCGCGAGGCGCTGGAGGAGGCCTGGACGCCGGCGGCGAAGCTGCTGCTTCTCAACACGCCGTGGAACCCGGTCGGAACCGTGCTGGGTGACACCGAACTGCGGGAAATCGGCGAATTCGTGCTGGCGAAGAACCTGCTGCTGATCAGTGATGAGATCTACGAGGCCATCACCTATGACGGTGCGCGCCACCTCTCGCCGGCCGCGCTCTCGCCCGAGCTGCGCGCCCGCTGCGTTGTCCTGAACAGCTTCTCGAAAACGTACGCAATGACGGGCTGGCGCGCCGGCTACTGCGCGGCGCCGCGCGAGATCATCGCGGCCATGTACCTCGTGCTGCAGCAGTCGAGCCGCGGTCCCGCCACCTTCGTGCAGGATGCCGCGGCGGCCGCGCTCGGCGGACCGCAAGATTGTGTGGCCGCGATGCGGCGGGAGTACGCAGGCCGGCGGGCACAGGTGCTCGATGCCCTCGGCGGCTTGCGCGGCGTGCGCCCGATCGCGCCCGAGGGCGGCTTCTTCGCCATGGCCGACGTGCGCGGGCTGGGGCGTTCCTCTGACGCGGTCCGGCGCGCGCTGCTCCTGGACCATGGCGTCGTCGTGGTGCACGGTAGCGCATACGGCGCTGGCGGCGAGGGCACCCTGCGCATATCCTTTGCGAGCGGCGGCGAGACGCTCGCGCGGGGGCTCGAGCACCTGCGGGCCGGGCTGGCGGAGCTATGAGTTTGCTCTCGATCGCCGCCTCGAGCCCGGTTCCGCAGGCCGATGCCCGGCTGGTCGACGTGGAGGCGCTGCGGCGCGATCTCGAGGCGCAAATCGAGGGCGAGGTCCGCTTCGACAAGGTTTCGCGCGCGCTCTATTCGACGGATGCCAGCGTGTACCAGATCGAGCCCCTCGGTGTCGTCGTACCCAGAACGCGTGAAGACCTGGTCCGCATTGTGCGCATCTGCGGCCAGCATCGCTGCCCGCTGACTCTGCGGGGCGGAGGCACCTCGCAGGCCGGCCAGGCGATCGGGCCGGGAATGGTTGCGGACACCTCCAAGTACCTCGATCGCGTGCTCGAGCTCAACGTTGCGGAGCGCTGGGTGCGAGT
>JACOTZ010000186.1 GCA_016178155.1 Acidobacteriota bacterium | reverse complement strand
CGGGACTGGTTGGTTTCCTTGTGCGTGGCGGTGACAGTAGCACCGGGAATTGCGGCCTCGGACGGGTCCTTGACGTTCCCGACGATTGAGCCATAAAGAATCTGTGCCGACGCATGCGGCACTGCAAACGCCAACACCGCCGCAATGGCCGCGGCAGCAGTGGCATACCTAAAATACGCCATTAGCAATGACCCCCTGTCTAGAAGCTGGGTTGAGGGCTCTGTGAGAGAGACCCCTCCCCCTTTATCGTTTACGACTGCCTAGATTATACAGCGAAACCGGTATCGTGCAAAGTGGACGCCGCGGCTGGCGCGGCTGGCGCGGCTGGCGCGAGTTCGGTGGGCTACTCGAGCCGGTAGTTGGGAGCTTCCTTGGTGATAATCACGTCGTGGACGTGGCTCTCACGCAGGCCGGCGGAGCTGACGCGGAGGAACCGGGCCCTATCCTGCATCTCGGCGATCGTGGCGCAGCCGCAATAGCCCATGCCGGCTTTGAGACCGCCAACAAGCTGGAACACAAGGTCGGCGAGCGGACCCTTATAGGGCACGCGACCCTCGATGCCTTCGGGAACCAGCTTGCCGCCCGCCTCCTGCGCATAACGGTCGGAGCTCCCGGCAACCATCGCGCCCATGGAGCCCATACCGCGATAGCTCTTGAAGGTACGGCCCTGGTAGAGGATGGTCTCGCCGGGACTCTCTTCGGTGCCGGCGAACAGGCTGCCGATCATCACCGTGTGCGCGCCGGCGGCGATCGCCTTGGTGATGTCACCGGAGAACTTGATGCCGCCGTCCGAGATGATCGGCACGCCGGTGCCCTTGGCTGCCCGGGCGGCCTCCGTGATCGCTGTGATCTGCGGCACGCCCGCGCCGGAGACGACGCGCGTGGTACAAATCGATCCGGGCCCGATGCCTACCTTGATGCCGTCGACGCCGAGCTCGATGAGATCGCGCGCGGCTTCGACGGTTCCGACGTTGCCCGCGATCAGTTGCAGCTCGGGCAGCCGGCGCTTCACCTCCCGGACGGCTTCCATGACGCGCTCGCTGTGGCCATGCGCGGTGTCGATGACCAGCAAGTCCACCTTTTTGCGCACCAGCTCCTGGGCGCGCTCGAGGTAATCACCGGTAGCGCCGAGAGCGGCGCCCACGCGCAGGCGGCCCTGCGAGTCCTTGGCGGCGCTGGGATACTTGCGTTTCTTCTGAATGTCCTTGACTGTGATGAGACCCTTCAGGAAATAGTCGTCGTCCACCACGAGCAGCTTCTCGATGCGGTGCCGGTGGAGCACCTGCTCCGCCTCCTCGAGCGTGGTGCCGACCGGCACGGTGACCAGGTTCTCTTTCGTCATCACCGCCGAGATCGGCAGCTCATAGCGCGTCTCGAAGCGAAGGTCGCGGTTGGTGAGAATCCCGACCAGCCTGCCGTTCTTCGTCACCGGCACGCCCGAGATGCGGTAGGTCTTCATGACCTCGAGCGCGTCGGAGATGGGCCGCTCGGGCTGAATCGTTACCGGGTCGACGATCATGCCGCTCTCGCTGCGTTTCACGCGGTCCACCTCTTCGGCCTGGCGCTCGATCGACATGTTGCGGTGAATCATGCCGAGGCCGCCCTGCTGAGCCAGCGCAATCGCCAAGTGCGACTCGGTCACCGTATCCATGGCCGAGCTGAGGATGGGGATGTTCAGCGCGATCTTGCGTGTCACGCAGGTGCGCGTGTCGGCCTCGTTGGGCAGCACCGAACTGCGCGCGGGCTGAAGGATCACATCATCGAAAGTAAGGCCTTCCTGAAGAGTTTCCGGCAGCATGCGGGGATAACATCATCATACAGCAGCGGAAAGCGGCGCTCGCGGCAGCGGAACTGCTAAAATAGAGTTTCCCTCCAGTTTCTTCAGGAGCCAACGAATCCGAATATGCAAGCGACCCAGATCCGCCCCGGCATGGTGATCAAGTTCAACAACGACCTGTACTCCATCTTCAAGATGGAGCACCGCACGCCGGGCAACCTCCGCGCGTTTGTCCAGGTGAAGATGCGCAATCTGCGCACCGGCGCCATGTCCGAGCACCGCTTCTCCTCGACCGAATCGGTGGAGCGTGCGCACCTCGAAGAGCACGAGTTCAGCTACCTCTACGAGGACGGCTCGTTCTACTACTTCATGAACACCGAGAACTACGACCAGATCCACCTGGGACGAGACCTGCTCGGCGAAGCGGTCGACTACCTCATTCCCGAACTGAAGGTAAAGGTCGAGTTCCACGAAGGCAAGCCGATGAGTGTCGAGCTGCCGCCCACGGTCGACCTGAAAGTAATCGAGACGGAGCCGGGGCTGCGTGGCGCGACCGTATCGAATGTGACCAAGCCCGCCAAGCTCGAGACCGGGCTGGTGGTGCAGGTACCGCCGTTCATCAGCGAAGGCGAGAAGATCCGGGTGAACACCTCCGAGGGCACCTACCAGGAACGGGCGTAGTTACGCCAGCGCGGTCTGAAGCGCGGCGATCACGTCCGCTTCTTCTTCTTTAGAAACCGTCCTCAGATCCAGCACGATGCGATCGTTTTCAATACGGGCGATCACGGGCGGGTCGTGTTCGCGAAGCGCGCGCTCGACCCGGTCCGGGCTATCTGTTCGCACTGCGATCAGCCAGGTGGGAAGCGACTGGGCGGGCGTCGAGCCACCTCCGATGACCGACTGACCCTCGATTACGCCGGCGCCTGCCTGCCGCGCGACGGATTCCGCGCGCTCCCGAATCGACTCGGCGGTCTCGGCGATCATGCGTAGCGCGGGCACACTGCTCCAGTCGCCGAGCAGGACGCGCCGCAGCGTGGATTCGAGCGCCTGATAGATCAGCTTGTCCACTCGCAAGGCACGGAACATCGGGTTGCGCCGCAGACGCGCCACCAGATCGGCGCGGCCGGCGATAATTCCCGCCTGCGGCCCGCCCAGCAGCTTGTCGCCGCTGAAGGACACCAGGTCCACGCCCGCCTCGAGGCTCTCGCGGGCGAGGGGCTCCTCGATGCCGAACGGTTTAAGATCGACGAGGCAGCCGCTGCCCAGGTCCTCATAGAGCGGGATGCGGCGCTCGCGGGCGAGGGCGGCCAGTTCGCTCAAGGCGGGCTGCGCGGTAAAGCCCACGACCTTGAAATTGCTGTGGTGCACGCGCAGAATCAGGCGCGTGCGCTCGGTGATGGCATCGCGGTAATCTTCAATCCTGGTCCGGTTGGTGGTCCCGACCTCTTTCAGGATGGCGCCGGAGCGGGCCATGATGTCAGGGATGCGAAAGCCATCGCCGATCTCGATGAGCTCGCCGCGGGAGACGATGACCTCGTGGCCGGCGGCCAGCTCGTGCAGCGCGAGGTAGACCGCGGCGGCGTTGTTGTTGACGGCGATGCCCGGATGGCCGAGCAGGCGCTCGAGCAAGCCGGCGATGTGGAGATCGCGCTTGCCGCGCCGGCCGGTGGCGAGGTCGTATTCAAGATTCGAATAGCCGGCGATAGGCTGCAGCGCGCCGAGCGGCGCCCGGCCCAAGTTGGTATGCAGCACCACGCCGGTGGCATTGATTACGCGCCGCAGCGAGGGCCGCGCCAGGGCTTCGAGCGACCGGCGCACCTTCTCGGCGACGGCCGGCGGCGCACGCCCATCGCGGATCGATTCGCGGGCGGCGTCCAGCGCGCGCCGGATCTCGGCCACCGCGAGATGGTGCGGGTAGGCTCCATCGAGCTCGCGGAGGACTTCGTCGACCGATGGCAGGTCGCGCAGTGTCATAGTCCTTTAACCGGCATCTCTCAAGTTATTGACGGTCCGGAAGACCGCTCTCTTAACGGTCGCGGCTCGGACACTTGTCCTTGTGGGCGACCCGCACCGCCCGCAGTCGTGTCCGGCCGCACTGCTGGCGCTTTCGGTGCCGGGTCGAAACTCCTGGGGCGGTTCCGGAAGACCGCTCCTCTGAAGGCGCGGCCGAACTCATTGATTCCACTACCGAGCCCCGCCGCGTCTTCATTACCTTTGGTGGCCCGCAGCGGGCTATGCGGCACTCCCTTACGGTCGCGGCTCGGCCATGCGCGCCATCCGAGCCGCGGCCGTCCGGTGGGCGAACCCCGCCGCCCGCAGTCCGCTCCTCTGAAGGCGCGGCCGAACTCATTGATTCCACTACCGAGCCCCGCCGCGTCTTCATTGCCTTTGGTGGCCCGCAACGGGCTATGCGG
>JACOTZ010000185.1 GCA_016178155.1 Acidobacteriota bacterium | reverse complement strand
GAGGGCGTCAAAGCGGTGAAGAAACGCGTGAGCGACATCCAGGACAAACTGGTCGCGGATATCATGACGAAGAAGAAGTAGGTGGTGCCATGAAAGTGCTTTTGCCGGTTATATTGCTGGCCAGCCTGGCGACCGCGCAGGACCGCGATTTCCTGACGGCCGACGAAACCGACCAGGTCCGGCTGGCGCAAGAGCCGAACGCGCGGCTGAAGCTGTATGCGGAGTTCGCGCGGCAGCGCGTGGACCAGCTCGAGCAGCTCATGGCCAAGGAAAAACCCGGCCGCTCGACCTTTATCCACGACCTGCTCGCAGACTTCACAAAGATCATCGAGGCGATCGACACCGTCGCCGACGATGCGCTGAAGCGCAAGCTCCTGATCGAGGAAGGAGTGAAGGCCGTGGTCGAGGCAGAGAAGGAGATGCTGGCGAAGCTGCGGAAGATCTCGGACGCGGAACCGAAGGACGTGAAGCGCTACGAGTTCGCGCTACAGCAGGCGATCGAGACGACGACGGACTCGATCGAGCTGGCGCAGCAGGATCTGAAAGAACGCGCGCACGAGGTGATCGCGCGCGAGGAGAAGGAAAAGAAGGAAATTGAGGCATTGCGGGGTCCTGACGAACTCAACGAGAGGAAAGAGTTCGAGAAGAAGGAGGCGGAGCAGAAGCGGAAGGCGCCCACGCTGCGCCGCAAGGGTGAGGCCGCCACACCCGATCCGCGACGCCGGTAGCGGTGGGAGGGATTCGACGCGCGAGGGTTCCGGCCCAGCCTGGCGGGGCAAGCCGCCGGCGAGTCGAGGTGCAAACGGGAACGTGCCGGAGGCGCGCCAGTGTTCCGTCCTGGACGACCGCCGCGACTCAGAAGAAAGACTTCCGACGGACGCGGGACGGCACTAAACGACGTCGACGCCCATGGATCGGGCGGTGCCGCGGACGGAGCGCTTGGCGGCTTCAACGTCGAAGCAGTTGAGGTCGGGCATTTTTTGTTTGGCGATTTCCTCGACCTGCTGCTCGGAGATGCGGCCGACCTTGTTCTTGTTGGGCTCGGCGGAGCCCTTGGCAAGATTCACGGCGCGCTTGATCAGCACGGGGACCGGCGGCGTCTTGGTGATGAAGGTGAAAGAGCGGTCCGAATAGATGGTGATCACCACGGGGATGATCAACCCTTCCTGGTCCTTGGCGGAGGTCTTGGCGTTGAAGGCCTTGCAGAATTCCATGATGTTGACGCCCTGGGGACCGAGGGCGGTACCCACGGGCGGCGCCGGAGTGGCTTTGCCGGCCGGGATCTGCAGCTTCACTTGAGCGGTAACTTTTTTAGCCATTGTGTGTGTCCTGTGGCCGCCATCCGGCCATTGCTAAATTTTTTCCACCTGCAGGAAATCGAGCTCGACGGGAGTCGCGCGGCCGAAGATGGTGACGAGCACGCGCAGGGTGTTGCGCTCGGAGTGGACCTCGTCCACTTTGCCGGAGAAGTTGGTGAACGGACCATCGACGATGCGGACCGACTCGTTCTTCTCGAACGTGAGCTTCGGGCGCGGGCGCTCGGCCGCGGTCGCTTGGCGATAGAGGACGGCATTGACCTCGTCGGGCGTCAGCGGCACAGGCGTGTTGCCGCCGCCCACGAATCCGGTGACGCGCGGCGTGTTCTTGACCTGGTGCCACAGCTCGTCATCCATTTCCATCTCGACCAGGACGTAGCCGGGGTAGAGGAGGCGCTTGCTGGTAACTTTTTTGCCGCCGCGCAGCTCGACCACTTCCTCGGTCGGGATCAGGACCTGGCCGATGCGGTCGGCGAATCCAAAGGCTTCGGCGCGGCTGCGCAGCGACTCGGCAACCTTGTTCTCGAAACCCGAGTAGGTGTGGATGATGTACCAGTGCTTGTTGGTGTCCTCCAGCGGCGGTGCCGCCTGGGCGCTGTCGCCGGTGGGCTCAGCCTCCGGCTGGAGCGGGGTGTCCTCGGTCGCTGCCTGGCCGGTTTCGTTCGGCTCGTCGATGTGGAAGTCCTGGTCGGCCATAGAGAGTCCTACTTAGTCAGCACCTCGTAGAGCTTGTTAACGCCCTTCCCGATGAAGTAGTCAACCACGAAGAAATAGGCGGCGAAGGCGAATACCGTGGCAATGACGACGCCTGTAGTGGCGCGAACCTGCTTGCTGGTGGGCCAGGTTACCCGGCGCATCTCCTGCTGCAGGTCGGCGAAGTAGTCCTTGACCCGGGCGGGCCAAGAAGTGACCCGCTGGGGAAAGCTGGGAGATGTCGTTGTTTCAGTCGTTGCCATGTTCGTTAGCCAGATGACGGTGACCTGTGGCCAGTAACCAGGGCGGTGGCCGTAGGCTGGCAGGGGCGGAGGGATTCGAACCCCCACTCGCGGTTTTGGAGACCGCTGGTCTGCCGTTAAACCTACGCCCCTCTAGAGTCGACCGGCGTTATATAACCAGTTTACTTCGTCTCCCGGTGGACCTGGTGCTTGCGGCAGAACGGGCAGAACTTCTTCAGCTCAAGCCGTTCGGTCGTGGTCTTCTTATTCTTGGTGTTCGTATAATTCCTGTTCTTGCACTCGGTGCATTGAAGCGTAATGATCTCGCGTGGCACTTTTCTCTCCCTCGGGCGGGCTTTCCCGGACGCCCTGGCTGCCGGCCGGCATTCGGACCGCGCACCTGCTACTCGAAAACTTCTGTGACCGTGCCGTTGCCCGCCAACCTCGCGGACGGCGAACCGCAGGCCCTTATCCCTGGCGACAGTGCGGTCCCCTCCACGGCAAACGCGGACGTTATCGCCTGGCATGACCATTCCGCTGGTGCGGAAGCAACACTGCGGCCGCCGGCCGTTGAAGAGCGGCGCGTGGCGCCCGCCTCTTCCCTCGCCCCGCGCGCCGGGAGCGGACAAGGAATCTGGAGCCGATGACCGGACTTGAACCGGTGACCCCGTCCTTACCAAGGACGTGCTCTACCAACTGAGCTACATCGGCTTTCAGCCAATTCTATCGTACTGCTGCAGCAACGCTGCGGCGCGATCTCTTGTTCGAAAAAAGCTTGCCTGCGCGCGCCACTCACCGCTGCCTCGACCTCTTCACGGTAATGCCGCCATTGGAAGTGGCCGGCCCGCCGCGATCCGGAGCCGATGGCTGGCACATCGTGGCACGGGAACAGCCGCCTAATCCTCAAAAGAACTGGTGGACGGGGAAGGATTCGAACCTTCGTACCTCGCAAGGAGGGACAGATTTACAGTCTGTTGGCTTTAACCGCTCACCCACCCGTCCGGTCTTTGCTTTCAACGAGATCCCAGTATAACACAGATGTCATGTGACACGTTTTGTGGCAATCGCGCCAAGCCATCGGATTTCAATCCACGCTTCTCCAGAGCACAGACCTGGACCACGCGTCGTAAATCCAAACTCTGGAGACTCCGTATTGCTGCCCGATCCGGTGGCTGTTGATCGAAAAGGTCCCTCGTCGCTTGTTGTGTCTCCTTTCAACTGAGGCCCCTTCCCTCCCCCGGCATTACCCGGCTTCCTCAGTACTACGGGCCTCTCCGCCACAGTACTACGGGCCTCTCCGCCACCCCAGACGGCCCGGTCTGCCTCTCACGAGGTGCCGGTTGATCGTCCGCCGATCACCGCTGGGGTTTCCCGTGTTGCGTCTGGTCCCGTGTCTGCATGCCCGTCGCCAATACCCCGGCAGGACCGATGGGCTCGTTCGCTCGTCCTCTCCCACCGACTGCGGCCTTCCCTCGATTCTCGGCGGGGTCGCTCCTGCATCACCCGTTTCGGGGCCTGCACAGAGTTCACGTTCGTTACGGCCTGCAGACTCGCCAAGTCGCCTACGCGACCCTCCTACACCAG
>JACOTZ010000042.1 GCA_016178155.1 Acidobacteriota bacterium | reverse complement strand
GCCCAAGGGCCTGCACGTCACCACACCCGACCGCGAGCTGCGCGAGCGAAGCTGGCGCCACATCCGCAACCTGATCGACTTGTGTGCCGATCTGGGACCCAACGGGGTCATGGTCTTCGGCTCGCCGCAGCAGCGCAGCACGACCGGCGGCATCACCCGCGAACAGGCGACCCGAAACTACGTGGAAGGCATGAGGACTGTTGCTCCGCACGCCGAGGAGCGTGGGGTGACGATCCTCATCGAGGCCCTGCCGAAAAACCAGGCGGACGTGATCCTGTCGCTCGACGAAGCCGCCTCACTTGTCGACGAGATCGGCAGCCCCGCCGTGCAGACCATGTTCGATACCCACAACGCCGTCGACGAAACCGAGTCCCACGAGAAACTCATCGAGCGCCATTTCGCCAAGATTCGACTTCACACCCGGACCCGAGCGCGTGACTGGAGACTCTCTGCGGTACCTCGAAACCGAGATCGCGAAGGTCGAACATGACTAAGGTGGTGGTGACCGGCGGGGCCGGCTTCATCGGCTCGGCGCTTGTCCGGAGGCTGCTGGCGGAGGGCACCGGCCGGGTCACCGTAATCGACAATTTCCTGACCGGCTTCGAGCGCAATCTGCGCGAAGTCGAGCGGCAGATCAATCTGTGCCGCGCTGATATTCGCGACTACTCCGCGGTCGCTCGCGCTCTCGAGGGTGCGGAGGTCGTATTTCACCTCGCCGCCATCCCGTCGGTGCCGCGCTCGATCGACGATCCCGTGCCCTCGCATGAAGTCAACATCGACGGCGCCTTCAACGTGTTTCGAGCGGCCGCCGCGCGGCGGGTGCGCCGCGTCGTTTACGCGGCCTCCTCGTCCGCGTACGGAGATACCGAGGTGTTGCCCAAAGTGGAAACAATTCCGCCACGCCCGAAATCGCCGTACGCCGTACAGAAGCTGCTAGGGGAATACTACGCGAGCGTGTTTGCATCCTGCTTCGGCCTGGAGACGGTGGCATTGCGATTCTTCAATGTCTATGGGCCGCGCCAGGACCCGGGTAGCCAGTACTCCGGCGTCATCTCGAAATTCATGACGGCCCTGTTGCGCCGGGAGCCGCCGGTCATTCACGGCGACGGCGAGCAGTCACGGGATTTCACTTACGTTGAAGACGTGGTGGCATTGTGCCTCAAGGCGGCCGGCGCGCCCTCGAGTGTGTCGGGCAGGCTGTACAACGCCGGCAATGGCAATCGCTACACGCTGAACCTGGTTTGGGAAACCTTGCAGAAGATCGAGGGAGTCGCGCTGCCCGCGAGGTATGGATCGCCTCGCACCGGCGATGTGAGGGACTCGCAGGCGGATATCACCGCGGCCGTCCGTGACCTGGGCCATCAGCCCGGCTTCACGCTTGAGGAGGGACTCCGCCGGACGCTCGAGTGGTACCGGGCTGAATACGCTGCCGCGGCAAGCAGGTAGGCCGCTGCTAAACTGGTTCTAGATCCCTGCATGTCCTTCGTTCAGAACCAGTTTGAGCGTAACTTCCTGGTCACTTCGGTCGACTATGTGTTCAACTGGGCGCGCAAGTCGGCGCTGTGGCCTCTTACGTTCGGGCTGGCGTGCTGCGCGATCGAGATGATCGCTTCCACCACCGCGCGCTTCGATATGGCGCGCTTCGGCGCCGAGGTGTTCCGCCCCAGCCCGCGACAGGCCGACCTCATGATCGTGGCCGGGACGGTCACGCTCAAAATGGCCCCGGTCCTCAAGCGCATCTACGACCAGATGCCCGAGCCGAAGTGGGTGATCTCGATGGGCGCTTGCTCGAGCGTGGGCGGGCCGTTCAATACCTACTCCGTGCTGCAGGGCGTCGACAGGATCGTGCCCGTGGACGTATACGTCACCGGCTGCCCGCCGCGTCCCGAGAACCTGTTCTACGCTCTGCTGAAGCTGCAGGACAAGATCGATCGAATGTCGCTCGTGAAGCGCCCGACCGAGGTGCGCCTCACCGAGAACATGCTGGAGAATTTCAAGCGCCAGATCATGGTGTCACAGGTCCGACAACCCTCCGAGCCTTTGATTCGTGTTCAGGCGTAACCACCAGGGCGTTTACGAGTCCGGCCTGCTGGAAGCTTTGCCCTGGGTGCTCCATGGCTTCGGCAGCCGCCACGCCGACGGGTGGCCGGGCGCCTATACGTACCTCAAGCAGATCCATTCCGATATTGTCGCGGTAGCCGAAGGATGCAGCGGCTGCCTCGGCCACGGCGACGCGCTTGTGACCGCTGAGCCCGGCAGGCTGGTGGGTGTCCGAACCGCTGACTGCATTCCCGTCCTGATTGCCGGCGCCCGCACTCGCGTTGTGGCCGCGGTGCACGCCGGCTGGCGCGGCATCGTGCAGCGGGTCGCCCCCAAGGCGGTTTACCGAATGTGCGAGAATTTTGGCGCCGACCCCGGTGAGCTGGTCGCCGCTATCGGACCGGGCGCGGGAGTCTGCTGCTACGAGGTCGGCCCGGAGGTGGGCGAGCAGTTTCGGCCGATCTTCCCCGACATCCAGGACTTGAGCCGCGTCGATCTCGCCCAGGCCATCCGCCGCCAGCTCGCCGCGGCGGGTGTGCCGGATCACCAGATTGACATTGCCGCCCTGTGCACTATTTGCGGCCCGAGCGAGTTTCATTCCTGGCGCAGGGATCGGGACAGGTCGGGCAGAATGGTGGCGGCTATCGGCATCCGCCGATAGTCCGGATTTTGTCCGCCAAGCTCGCGACGCGCCTCGCGAAAGGCCGACGCAACTCTCTTTTCCTACTCCGGGCCCGAGTCTCTCGCGGGTCCAGGTTGCGGGCAGTCGTGTAACGGGGGGCTGATTGTGAGGGCGGCGGTCGGCCGGCCCTCACAAAAATACGCGGGCCGGATGGCCCGCGCGGCAAAAACTGACGAAGGACGGAAACGCCCCGTTAAGCAGCGTTGACGAGCAATTCTTCCAGGGACTCGTTCCCCGTTTCCTGCGCCCGGTCGACGGCTTCCTGACAGGCGATGCAGTAGGGCGTCCACGGCACTGCGGCCACACGCTTGGGGCTGATGTCCTCTTCGCAGTGCACACAAACACCGAACGTGCCCTCGTCGATGCGCCGCAGCGCGGCGCGAATGTTTCGCAGAAGCGTGGACTCACGGTCCAGGTTGCGGATGGCGAGCTCGCGCTCCGCGGCGTTCTGCACTTCGTCCAGGGCGTCCGGGCTTTTCTCAATCGTGATCGCGTCGCGTTTGCGCAACACGTCCGCGAGCTCTGCCTGGCGGGCTTCCAGGATTTCTTTGTACTTGTTGATTTCGGTCTTCGTCATGGGTTGGTCTCCTTATGCTTCACTATCTTCTTTCTTTTTTTATACGGCGATAGACGTAGAATCGTCGCCGAAGTTTCCAAAATGTCCCTGCTTGGAGTAGGCTACAGCGGGCCTCAGCCCAGGGTGACGCTGGGTGGAGCTGCTCGATCCTAACGCTCCAAGAATCATAGCACATCATTTAGCAATTTCAATGCCAGCCCACGACTCTCCGGCGGACCTGCAACCCCAAGCCACTACCGCGCTCGAGTATGGCTTCATATCGGCTTCAACGCGTTCCCAGTTTACGCCTAAGTGCAATAGAGTCAATACCTAAGAGCAAATATCATCCGTCCTAGGGGAGAACACTTAGGACGGGTAAAAACGAACCAGTGCCGCAATTTTTGCCCTCTACGGGGATCCGGCTGCCTGGCTGCCGGTGGGGCGGGAGGCTCGTGAAGAGCGGCTGCCGAGCAAAGACGCGAAACGCAACAGTTAGCGGATGCCCAGCGTTCCGAACGCCAGCGTCAGCTCGCGCCCGTCGGCTGGGGGTATGTAGGCGCGGTCGACGTCGAGTGTGAGTTCGAGGATTGTCTGGCGACTCGCCCAGGCTGGAAGCTCCGCCCACCGCTCAAACCGGTTGTCACCCGGGCCGAGAGCAAACGTCGTGAGTGCCACGCCATTGGCGCTCACGGCAACGCGCACCGGACCTGCGCGCAGCAACTCCTCCGGTGCGAAGCCGCTGAGGAACAGCCGCTGCCCCACGGCGGCGGCACCGCCGAGCCTCACAACGGCCCGCCGGCTCATCCATCGATAGCCCTGCTCCACCGGGTACCAGCCGGCGCCGAACTGCTCGGCACACAGCTCCTGACCGGCGTCCACACGCGGCGAGAGGCCCGCCTTCCAAAGCTGCCGGGCTCTGTGCTTGAACACCGCCGTGACGTTGCGCAGACGCTCGCCCGAGGCTTCGTACACTACCGCCGAATGCTTCTCCAGGGCGCGTACTGTCAGGCTCTCCGGGAGAACCGATTCGGAGATATCACCTAGCTCCGGGTGCGCTTCGACCACCGCTTCCGATCCCGGCAGCAGATACACCCTGGTATCTCCCAGCAGCCGAAAAGCGTCGTCGACGAAGCCAGCCCAGAAGAGCTCTGAGCTGACTCCTTTAAGCAGGATGATTTTCCCGGGGTGCAGCTCCTGGGCGCGTGCTACGCCGCCGAACAGGTTGCGCATCGCCCGGCTGCGCTCGTATTGCCATCGCACGGTCTTGTGGGCGAGCGGTACGGACAAGACTACGTATAGGGTCGCCAGCACGACTGCGATCCCTCGACGCCATCCGCCGCGCCTCCATGCCTCCGCAACCGCCCAACCGCCGAGCATCGCCAGCCCGATCAGGGGAACGGTGAGATAGTAGTCGCTCACGTGCTCCCGTAACGGCAGAAACGGAGCGATCACGATCAGGAACCAAAGAACGAAGAAGACCGCCAGCCACCCGCGGGCGCGCGCCTGCTGCCAGACGAAACAGGCGAGACCGAGCAGCAGCGCGGCCGTCGCGATCCCCAGCAGCCAGACCGGCCCCCACCCGATCTCGCGCAGCCGGATCGCTCCCGCCGCCCATGTCCAATACGTGCCCAGGGTCGTAAGCATGCTTGCGTCCAAATACATGCCATACACGCCTGCCTGTGTCTTTGGAGACACAAGATTGTGGACCACGAGATACACGGCTGAGACCGCCATCAGCGGGCCCGTCTTCCACAGGTGGTTGCGCGCACAGAGCGCGGCGTAGGCGGCCGCGATCGCCGGGTAAACGATGTTGATCTCGAGCGCGCCAAAGCCGAGGAGGAAGGTCGCGAACTGCGCCCAGTAATAGCGCATCCGCCCCGTTTCGATATGCCGCAGCCAGAGCCAGAAGCTGAGCAGCATGAAGAATGCGCATAGGATCTGGTTATAGCTGGACGTCCACGACATGGGCGTAGCCAGGGCGCTGTTCACTGTCCAGAACGACGCCGCCAGCACGCCCGCGGCGAGCGACCGCGTCAACCGCGAGACGAGCGCGATTACCAGAGCGAGATTTGCGAACTGTGTAAGGAACACCCAGATACGGTAGGGCAGCGCATCGAACCCGAATAGGTTCTCGAACAGCAGGAAAAAACCACGCTCGCTGAGCGGGCGGATCGTCCCCTGGGCCAAGGGCGAGAACAGCGCCCGCCAGAAATCGTCCGTCGAGTGGATGGTCAGCCGCAGCCCGAGCCAGGCGAAGTCGTCGTTGACGAACCAGACCTTCAGGCCGTACCAGTAGAGGGCGAGGCAGACGGCGAACGGCAGCAACACGGCCCCGCGCTGGAGCATCACAGCGCGTGCCGGCCCCGGCTGTGCTTCACTTCGGTTCAAGGCCGATGCTGCTCACTACGATCCCAAGCTCGCGCTGGTCGACCGCGCCCGGCGGCAGGAACTTGTTCAGGGCGAACTCAGCGGTGACGGCGTCGCCCGCGAGCGCCGAGGCAGGCACGTCCCGGGAATACGTGTAGTCGCCGGGCTTGCTGTAGGTCTCACCCGCGAGCGGCGCGCCGTTCACGTTGGCGGTCAGCGTCGTCGACTTCACTCTGTCGATCACCGCCTCCGGGAGGGCGAACTTCACCTGCAGCGTGGCGCCTTTCTCCGCCGCTCTGATCGGCGGGCGCAGCGTGACCGAAAACCGTCCGGTCGTCCACCGCCAGGCATTCTGCTCCACCTCATGGAAGCCCTTCAGGAGCTGCACCGAGGCCTGCGGGTCCGCCACATGCACGGTGGAAGCGAGCGTCGTGCCGCTCTCCTCCGTCGTCTCAACGCGGATCTTGTCTTTGCGCTTGCAGCCCGACACCCCCAGCAGAACCGCCAGCAGCACCGGCACGATTCGGTTCACTCTATGCATTCCCTCTATTGTGTCTGAGACCGCGGCGGGACCGCAGCTATCAGTGCCCGCGGGTGTCCGCCTCCGGTACGGCGCACGCCGCTTCCGGCGGCTCGGCACACCGCCGGTCTAGCCGGGACGGCACACTTGACGGTTGCCCCGCTTAATCCCCGGCGCGTTCCACCTGCACCAGGCAGGCAAAGAACGTGGGACCACCGCCCATATCCGTCAGACGCTCGGAAGTGAGGACGTTAACGCCCTTGCGCGCCGGCGACTTCTTGGGCCACCGCGTGGAGGGAGCGCGCACCACGCCGGCCTGTACCGTGCCGGCCAGTCGGGCTCTCAGGACGCAGCTCCCGCGGTCGTTGAACACGCGCACCTGATCGCCGTCCCGGATCTCCCGTGCCTCGGCGTCTGCGGCGCTCATTTCGAGCCACGACGTCTGCCAGTCGGTGTCCGGCCGGTGGCCGAAGGTGGAATTCAGGGAATCGTCATTCTTTGCCGGGACCAGTTCCAGGGGATACCTCCGGCGCAACTCCGCATCGCCGAAACGCGACTCCGCCGGCGGCGTGTACTCGAGGTTGTCGTGGTCCAGATCGCACCTGCCCGACGGCGTACCGAAGCCGCCGCTCGCAAAGGGCAGAAACGGCCGGGGAAGATTCAGCCGCACGAAATGCTCGCGCTCCAGGCGCTCGAGCGTGATGCCTTCGAGGAACGGGTGCCCGCTTCCCAGCAGAGTGCGGATCATTTCGTCCTCGGACTCGACGAAGCACGCGTCCTCGAAGCCCATCCGTTCGGCCAGCAGCCGAAAGATCTCCACGTTCGACTTTACTTCACCCGGCCGCGGGAGCACCGGCCTTGCGAGCTGCATGTAGTAATGGCCGTAAGCAAAATAAAGATCCGTGTGCTCGAGGAACGTGGTCGCCGGCAGAACAACGTCGGCGTAATCGGCGGTGTCGGTCTGAAACTGCTCCAGCACCACCGTAAACAGGTCCTCGCGGCGCAACCCGCGGTGAACAGCATTCTGGTTGGGCGCGATCGCCGCCGGGTTGGAATCGTATACCACCAGCGCCTTTACCGGGGGGCCGTCGATTTGCGTCAGAGCACGGCCCAGCTCGGACATATTGATCAGCCGCGCTTCGCGCCCGAGCGCCTTCTGCTGCAGCTCGGCCATTTGCAATCCGGTGCGGTTCACGTGAAAGGCGTGGGAGGTCGAGAGCTGCAGCCCACCGCCCGGCTCTCGCCACGATCCGGTCAGGGCCGGCAGCAGCGCTATCGCCTGTACCGCAGAGGCCCCCCGGTCGGTGCGCTGCACGCCGTAGTTCAAGCGGATCACGGCGGGCCGCGTGGCCGCGTACTCGCGTGCCAGTTGCACGATCTCCGCCGCCGCCAACCCCGTCAGGGCCGCCACGCGCTCCGGCGGATAATGCCGCACGCGCTCCCGAAGTTTTTCAAAGCCCGTAGTGTACCGGTTGATGTAGTCCGAGTCGTGCAGGCCCTCGCCGATGATCACGTGCATCAGCCCCAGCGCGAGCGCCAGGTCGCTTCCGGGATGGACCGGGAAATGTTTGTCCGCCAGTCGCCCGGTGCGGTTCAACACAGGATCGATCACGTAGAAGCGCGCGCCCTTCCGCCGCGCCTCTAGGATGAACGGCCACAGGTGGACATTGGTGCCCAGGATGTTGGCGCCCCAGGCGAGGATCAGTTTCGAATCCCGGAACTGCTCGGGTTCCGTGCCGTACCGCCAGCCCAGCGCCTGGGTCATGCCGGCCGCCCCCGCCGCCGAGCAGATGGTGCGGTCGAGCCGCGATGCGCCGAGCCGGTGGAAAAACCGGCGGTCCATCGAGGAGCCCTGCAGGTACCCCATGGTGCCCGCATAGCTGTAGGGCAGGATGGCCTCGGGTCCGTACCGGGCCGCGACTCCCTTCAGGCGAACGGCGATCGTGTCGAGCGCTTCCCCCCAGGAGATCCGCTCGAAGCTGCCTTCGCCTTTTGCGCCGGTCCGCTTGCTCGGGTATAGCAGTCTCTCGGGAGAGTATTCGCGCTCGAGATAGCGTGCAACTTTGCCGCAGAGGAAGCCGCGCGTCACCGGATGGTCCGGGTTGCCCCGCAGCCGCGAGCCGGTTCCGCCTTCGACGTTGATCAGCAGTCCGCAGGCGTCCGGGCAGTCAAGCGCACACGCACTATGTCGGACTTCGGGCATATTCAAATGATACCGGGTAGCTCGATAAAAGAGCAGTGCCGGGCGTTCACTGCGTTCACTGCCTCTGCGGGAAGCCGGCCGCGGCCTCCGCCACCGGCGAGAGCCCTTCGGCACCCGAACGCTGTACCAGCGTTTCCGTCACGAGAGCCGGCTGCTCGTTCCCGCTACGTCGCTCGGTAGGGTAGGCTGGAGAGGGAGCTTGTGCCGGCACAATCCAAGTGATGCCGAATGATCTGAACGCCCCAGCGACGAAGCGGGAATTCGTTGCGGTCCAGGACGAAGTCCGGGCCGTGAAGAACGACTTGCAGGCCTTCAAAGAGTCTGTGAAGAAAGACTTCGAGAGCGTAAGGGCAGACGTCCAGGCCGTGAAAGAGGACGTCAACGCCCTGAAGGAGGACGTCCGGCCCGTGAAGGAGGACTCCTTAGCGTTTCGCAACGCTTGGAGCGCGCTGAAACCACCCTCCTGCGCGAATTCAGGAACTATGCGCGGCGGCAGGAGCTTCGCACCCGCGCCCTCGAATTGCCGATGGCAGAGGTGGAGCAGCGCGCGGACGACTTCGAACAGCGCAACCCGCCGAAGAGCTGAGTGCGTTGTGAGCGCAGTGCAATGTAAACGAATGTAAACGCATCAGCCTTGCTCGTCGTCTAACCGGTGGAGTAAGCTCGGAGCAGGTCTTTATGAAACTGAGGTCATGCGCGATTGCGGTTCTGCTGGCTCCCGTTGCACTTCTGGGGCAGCACGTAGGGGTGATCAACACCGGCCCCACCATGAGACCGCCAGCCAACGCGTTCCCGTTCGGCAACATTCTCTTTCCCGCCGGGATACCTAACACGATCTCGAGCCAGACCCATGCCTCCCGATTAGGGGCGACCATCTCCGGTTTTCCACCGTATACGGGCGCGCCCGCAAGGGGTGTGTTCTCCGGCCGGCGCGGCGGGCTCGGCGGCAGAACCGTGGTCGTGCCGTATGCTTATCCGGTGTTTGTCGGCGGTGGATTCTACGACTACGCGCCTCCCCAGCCCGCGAGCAATATCACGGTTGTCGTTCCTCAGCAGCCCGCTCCCTCGGTCATTATCAACCACAACTACACACCCGAGACCGCCGAACCGGTGATGCGAGATTATTCGAACACTGAGTTACCCGAGTCCGCTTCATCGCGTTCGTCCTCTGGCATGAGGGTTTACGAAGCGCCCGTAGCCCCGGCGGCTGAACCGGAAAGGCGCCCGGGACGGGCCGCATCTGCCCCGCGACCCGACGAGGACCGCCCTACGATTTACCTGATCGCGCTGAACGACGGCACGGTGTACTCGGCAATCGGGTATTGGGCCGAGGGTGAAACACTTCACTACGTCACACCCCAGGGCAGCCTCAACCGGGTGTCGCTCGACCGAATCGACCGCGCAACTACCGCCCAGCTCAACCGCGAGCGTAACGTTGACTTCGACGCGAAAGTCCTGCGCTAGCTTCCGCCGGGCGCGTGCTCACGAACCGTCGTGATGCGGCGTTCCCCGCCCGAAAACGATAGAGCGCACGCGCCCTCGCCTACCGTCCCGCAGGCGCCGCCCGCTTCAGGCCGAGCTTGCGCAGCGAGTCCTCCGCCCCCACTTGGTTCATCTGCCAATACTTCATGCGCGCCGAGCCGAGGAGCTGCGCTTCTTCGCCGTCGCTGGTCTCCCAGCCTACAATGCGATGTGGCGGCGGCGCCTCCACCCGCACGATGATCGTGCGGCCGCCGGCCAGCCGCGCCGTGAATGTGGCGGCCTCGAACCGGCCGGCCGGTGTCGCCACCTGCGTAGTGCCGGCCGAGCGCCCTAGCGTCGCTCTCGTCCAGACGAGTGGAACGTGCTTGAGCCGCGCCGTTTCGAGCGAAATCAGGAACGGCACGGACCGGCTCTCGCCGGGCTGCAAGACCGGGCCCGCCATGCCTCGCGCCCACAACAGTAGCGCGTCCTCGCTGAGACCGGCGGCCGGATAGTCGAGATCCGCCTGCCGGTCGGCTTCGCCATCGAAATAGCTGTGCTGCATGGAGCGGATCTTCGCTGCGTCGAACAACAATTGTTGGTAGACTTGGCCGCACCACTCCTGGCTCGAGTAGGAAAGCTTGACGGCCGCGCCGGCCGGACGCTCGTTCACAGGCGCGAGCCCGACGAAAGCGCTCAGCATAGTGTTGTAGTCATACACGCCTGTCTGGAAGTCCTTCACCAGGTTGAGCTTCATCACCGGGAACTGGTCGGAATCGGGGTGCCTGCCGGGGTCGGCCTTCACCCGCAAGCGGTTCGAGAACGTTTCCGTGACGAAGATTGCCACGGCCGATCCTTCACGCCGCTGCCCGTAGCGCGGGTAGGTCAGCGAGTAGCCGTTCATCTCGGCCTGGCCGTCCCCCCAGGTCTTCCAGAACGTCTCCTCCAAACGTGGTGCGCGCTCCGAGCTGGCTTCCACCAGCGACTCGCGCGCACGCTCCGGCCGCGAGCAGGCCGCGAGCAGCGCTGCCGACGCGCACAGCCACAGCCGCCGCCTCAAGCTCGTAACCCCCGGATCGTCGACCGCATGGCGCCCGCGAGCAAGGCTGAGTCGACAGCGCAGGTGACAAAGGTCACGCCCACGTCGACCCATACGCGCGCGGCGTCCACACTATTGACGAATACCCCCGCCGCTTTGCCGGCCGCGACTGCCTTGCGGGCGATCTCGGCTCCCGCCCGGATGACGCGCTCGTGCGATGTCTCGCCCGGCACGCCGAGACTCTGCGCGAGATCGTACGGCCCGACGAACAGGACGTCGACACCGGCCAGCGCCGCAATCGCATCCACGTTGTCGAGCGCCTGGGCGCTCTCGATCTGGAGAATCAGGACCGCCTCCTCGTTGCCTCTTCTCACGTACTCGGCTACGGGCGCCAGCGAGTAGGCGCCGGCACGCACAAAGGGATTGAAGCCGCGCGTGCCGAGCGGGTGGAATCGCGCCGCGTGTGCCGCCGCCTCGGCCTGCCCGGTCGAGACGACCTGCGGCACGATCAGGCCGGCGGCGCCGCTGTCGAGCGCGTGCTGGATGGCGGCGGCGTTACACTGGTCGACGCGCACCACCGCCGGCATTCCCGCCGACCCGGCGGCGCGCACCATGTCCGGCAACCTGCTGCCGGGGATCGATGAATGCTCGCAATCGATGACGGCGAAATCCCAGCCGGCGAAAGCGGAAATCTCGATGCTTTCGGGACAGGGCAGCTCGCAGAATACGCCGAATACGGTTTCGCCGGCCCGCAGGCGGGCGCGCAGATTTGAAGGCATCTGGGCTTTAGGATACGGCACGGAGCTGACCTCTCTGTATATTGGAAGATCATGGACAGCCCCAAGCTTCGCGGTGCGATCATCGGCTGTGGTTTCTTCGCGCAATTCCAGATAGAGGCCTGGCGGCGAATGCCGGAGGTGGAACTCGCCGCCGCCTGCGATCTCGACCCCGGGCGTGCGCGCGCAGCCGCGCCCCGGCCCTATACGTCCGCGGAAGAGCTCCTCCGCCACGAGCGGGTCGATTTCGTGGATATCGCCACACGCCCCGATTCGCACCTCGAGCTCGTCAGCCTTGCCGTCTCGCACGGAATTCCCGTGATCTGCCAGAAGCCGATGGCCCCGCGCTGGGAAGACTGCCGGCGCATGGTCGAGGCTGCCGAATCCGCGGGGGTGCCGCTGATGATTCATGAGAATTGGCGCTGGCAGCCCTGGTACCGCGAGCTGGCGAGGCTCATCGCCGGGGGCGCCGTGGGCACGCCGGTTGCCTACACGTTCCGCACGCGCCGGCAGGACGGGTTGGGCGAGGCGCCCTATTCGCATCAGCCGTACTTCCGGCAGATGCCCCGGCTGCTGATCTACGAGACGCTCGTCCACCAGATCGACACCGCTCGCTTTCTCTTTGGGGAGATTGCGTCGGTGTTCGCGCGGGCGCGGCGCGTCAATCCCGTCATCGCGGGCGAGGACCAGGCCCTGCTCCTGCTCGCGCATGAGAACGGCCTGCCCGGCGTGATCGACGGCCATCGCTTTCTCAATCCGGATCCGGACGGTCCCGCCATGGGCGAGGCATGGATTGAGGGCGATGCCGGCGCGCTCACACTGCGTGCGACCGGCGATATCTGGCAGCAAGGTCGCAGGCTGTGGGAGAACACGGTGACCGAGGGATATCGCGGCGACAGTGTCCGGGCGACGCAGCAGCACTTCGTCGATCGCCTGCGAGCCGGGACCAGTTTCGAATCCGAGGGACGCGAGTATCTGAAGACGGTTGCGGCCGTCGAAGCAAGCTACCGCAGCATCGCGGAAAACCGGGTGGTCGCGCCGTTGGAATTGCTTTCGTGCGCGGACTCGGCCGTCGGTTGAGGCACTCACATTCAAAACCCGGGTTTGAGGCTCGCGGGTCGAGCCGTCTGCGGATGCGAAGGGACACGTCCGGCCGCCCGATACGGCCTGGAGAAAAAAGACAGCCGGTGCCCAAGACGCACCGGCTGTCGGTTATGAGCTGGTGTGCCCCTCACCTGTCGGTCAGGTGCAGTCCCTTGTGGATAGCGTAGAGCGCGAGTTCCAGGCGGTCTGAGACACCTAGCTTGTCGAAGATGTTGTGAAGGTGGTTCTTCACCGTTTGTTCGCTGATGAACATCTTCTCGGCCATTTCTTTGTTTTTGTAGCCCTGTGCCACCAGGCCGACGATCTCTCGCTCGCGGGCGCTCAGCGGCGAGCGCTCGCGGCCCCGGCCGCCACTACCCAGGCTCTCGCCGGGCCCGGCGAACTGCCGCATCACCGCCGCTGTGGTGTGGGAATCCAGCCAGATCTCACCCGCGTGCACTTTGCGGATGCTCTTTACGATCAACTCAGGCGCGGTTTGCTTCAGAACGATGCCCGAGCAGCCGAGCTTCATCGCTTGCACGAATTCGTTCTTGTCTTCCGAGGCTGTGAGGACGATCACCTTGGCGCGCTTGTTCATCTGCTGCAACGCCTGCAACGCGGACAGGCCATCGAGGTTTGGCATCCGCAGATCGAGGATCACCACGTCAGGCTCGGTGTCCTGCACGATCTGGAGAACCTCTCGGCCATCCGCGGCCTCGCCGACAATCTCGATGTCGTCCTCCAGACTCAGCAGTTTGCGAAGACCATCGCGCACGATCGGGTGGTCGTCTGCCAATACGACACGAATCGCCTTCTTTTCGGTTGCCGGCGGGTCCGGAGGGTCTAGGTTGGGGGAGGTGCCAATGCTTGTACTCATAACCGCCACAATTTTAGAGCCTACTTAGTACCCCATACAATGCTAGGAGATCCTAGCTGAGAGTACTATTTGTACCTAGTTTGCGCTAAGGTGCCCCAGATTACAAGCCCATCAGTGAATTGCCATACGCCCGCCAATCCGAATTCGTATGCCGGGTAACAGCCCGGCGGCTGCGAACTCGTCCAGGCGCACGCATCCCGGAACTGGTTGTATCCATGATTACAAGTCTGACGCACATGGGCGTGCCGAGTACCAGCGGCGCCCGTAAGCTGCTGATGCCAAGGTGCTTACGTCGCACAGCACCGAAGTACGGGCCAACCGGTGTGAGCGGACGCATAGAACACGTCCAACGCTGCGGCGGATGTCGGTCGGCTATTCGGCTTCCGCCTCCGCCAGTCGCTTGCGATACGCCTGGCGCGCATACTCATAGGCCCGCTCGGCCTCTCCGCGCTCTTCCAGGCGGATGCGCGGCATCTTCATTTGGGCGCACTGGTCGACGGCCCGCAAGCACCATTCGATGCTCTTGCGCGAACCGCGGATTGGTTTGCCGCCAACCTGCACGAAGATCGGGTTCGTGTGGGACGACGGCAGGATCCGGAGCGCTATCCAACTGCTGCGCTCCACCTTCTGCGTGAACGCGATTGGCCGCAGCGTGCCGTCAGCCTCGATTTCGGCGCGGGCGGCCGGCACTCCGTTGACAATCAGCTCGACGGGGACTTTGCGGGAATTGCCGATCCGCGCACGTTCCAAATCCCAGTACGGTTTGTGGTCGAGTGGCAGCCGGCGGACCGTCTCGTCTGGTGTTTCCTGGAGCAGCGCCGCCACACGTGCGGTAATCCGGACGTTCGCGGATCCTCGGAGTGCCAGCTCGCTGCCGTTCTCACCCATCCCCAGGTCGTCCACCTTGAAATCGAAGATATGGCTCTTGCCGTCGGAGACATAGTTGCGTCCCTCCCGAATGCCCTCGATCCAGTCCCGGTATTCGAGCGCGTTCGTCTTTTGACGCACGTAGCTGCGGCCCAGCCCGACCTTCTCGTCGTAAATGCAAGGGAAATCGGTTTCGCCGCTGATCCGCGTCCGGTACCCGGCGTTCAGTGTGTGGTACCAAACGTTGAGTTCCCAATGGGCGGGCGTATCGACCGCCGAAATAAAGTCAACCGCATCGTGAGTCACGCCCACCACGAACTCATTCGCCCCGATGCCATCAAAACGCGGCATTTCCTGGCTGGGCAGGTTGGTATCCTTGATCTGTAGGCCCCAACCCGAGTGCGCGAAACCAGCCACCGCGTTCTGCGATTTCGCCCATTTGAAAACCGGCACTCCCCAGCTCGGCCATTCCTCGATGCGTTTCGTGCCCGGATAGTCCTGCTCCTTTAATCCGAGGAGCACGATGTGCCCGGTGTGGCTCGAAGGGAAGCCGGAAACCTCGACGTCATAATGCATCTTGTACTTGTCGCTCGAGAGCTGGTTGTCCTTGCCTTCGAAGAAGGTTTTCTGGAAGTACCAGCCGGGGCCCCAAGTGAGCACTGCTCCCACCTTCAGGTCTTCGCCGAGAATATGGCGCCACATGTCCTTCGGGTACACGCCCTCGGTCGGGCGCTCGAAATGCGAGCAGCCGGCCGCGTGCACGTGATGGTCGCCCGAAAACCAGCCGAACTTCGCGGGATCAACCCAGCGCTCCAGGCGAAACGTGATCTCCAGTGGTTCGCTGCCGACCGTGATCTTCTGGACCCTCTGCCGGTATTCGGGACCGCGCGAGTACGCGACGGTATACTCGCCGGCGGGGAGCGCCAGCGATTCGCCATCCGCGCGATACACCTGCGGGTGGAAGAAGAAGTCGGGCGGCAGCCTCTTCGCCTGAGACGGATAGACGCGCTGTCGGGAGTCGCGCACCAGGAAAGCCGCCGTGGTGGGCTTGTCATCAGAATCGAGAACGCGCAACGTCACCTTGGTTGCTGGCTTCGCCGTGAACAGAACATCGGCCTCGCTGCGAAATCCGAGATCCTGGGATCCCTGGCCGACGTCGAAGATGAGCTTCCCTTCGCGCTTGCCGGCATCGCGCGAGAAGACTTGCAGGATGCGATATTCCAGTTCCAGGCCGGAAAGGTGCGGCTTCAGCGGCTGCTTGTTCCAGAGCTGGAGATCGAGGAAGCGACGGCGGATAATGCCCTCGTTGGGCGCGTTGGCGTGCGGCCCCGCGTTGGGGCTGGTAACAGCCAGAACCGCCGTCGTACCCGCCTCGTTATGCACCTTGATGAGGAACGTGCGCCAGCCGTTTTGCATCAATTCGGGACGCGCCGCACCCTGCTGCGCCTTCACGCGCATTTCGGGGTTGATGTTCACACCCACGAGCACGTGCCGGTCGAGGATCCGCTGGATCTGCTCAATTGCGGCTGCGCTCCCGGGACTTGCCACAAGCTTCCGCAACGCCGCCGTATCTTCAGCGGGAAGCGGGTCGCTGAGCATATCGAGAGCGTCCAGCAGGCGCGTCACCTGCGCCGCGAGCGGCTGGTGCTCGACCGGGGAGACCAGCGGCAGCTCCTCGGCGGCAACCGTGAACACAACCAGCAACGGAAATACCATCAGGCGCATGGGATCCCTCCAAGGCCGCAGAGCGGCTGACCAAACATCGTAGCAGCGTCTGGCCCGCGCTGGTCATGAAGCTCGCCAGCCGTGTTGCCGCACAGGGCGAACGAGTGCAGCGCGGCCGTCCGCCGGACACCGTGCGGCGCCAGTACAAATAGCCCCGCGCAGCCTCCCCGCCGCGAGTGGCTGCTGAGAGCGGCCGGGGCATTTCTCACGAAGGCACTTGCGCACCGCACCGCAAGGCGCTAAGAAACGCGCCGGTCGAGTGCACAAGGGATTCCGAAAGATGCAGTACGGCTCTATTCTCAGGGCAAGCCACAGTACTTGCTGGAGACTCCGTCTCGGAGGTCAGCGGGAGAACATCTCGTCAAGCACGCGGCCCATGGCCCCGCTTGGCGTCTCGACTTCGAGCATCGTGGCCAGTGTGGGGGCGATATCATTGACCGCGACGCGCCCGTGATATCGTCCAGCCTTGATTCCGGGACCGTAGAAGATCAGCGGTACGTGCGAGTCGTAGTTAAAGGGCGTGCCGTGCGAGGTGCCCCCCTTCTCGAAAAGCCAGTAAGGTTCGGCGACGATGAAGAGGTCGGAGGACCGCTTGTAGTGAAAACCGTTGCGCACGCGGCGGTCCACCAAATCCTCGTTTACCCCGCCCGTGGTGAGCTGGGAGCGCGTGTAGACACGGAAAATGTGGGGGATCTGCCGCACCGTGTCCGCCGCGAGGTTCTGAACCTCGGCAAGATCCAGCTTCTTTTCCTGAATGAGTGCGTGGTTGAGGTACGGCGCGGGTCCCGAGTAGCCCACCACCCACTGCCCCGGCCCGTACTTCACCGCCAGGGCTTCCTGGACTTTCGCGCGCACCAACTCCTCCGGCATGCGGCCGCCGGGCATCTTTCGCTGCCGCATCAGCTCCGGCATCGGAGCGACGCCGTGGTCCGCCGTGACCACGACCACGTATTGCCCGGCTCCCACTTTTCGGTCGAGTGTTGTCAGCAGCTGGCCGATGATGCGGTCGGTCTGGATCGAGATGTCGCGCACCTGCGGCGAGTCGGGCCCGAGAGAATGGCCGATGCGGTCGTTCGCCGAAAAGCTGATGGTGAGGACGTCGGTGTAATCGTCAAGGCCGAGCGCTTCGGCGTCGATAGCTGCCTCGGCGAACAGCACGAGCAGCTCGTTGCCTTGGGGGCTGCGATCAATCCGGCTGTAGAAAGCAGGATCGGCTTTCGTCCCGAAGCTCTCAAACAGCTTGCCGTTCGATTTGGAATCGAAAGGCTTCCAGGATCCGCCGAGGTACTTCTCGGCGTGTTTGGCGGCATTGAACCGGGTCACCCACTGGGGCAGGGCAGGGAAGTAATAGGTGCTGCTGACAAACTCCCCTGTCTGCGTGTCGAACCAGTAGCTCCCGTCGGCCATGCGCCCCCCCGGCAGGATGGCGCTGCGGTCCTTGCTCGAGATCCCGATCACGCGTGACTTGCCGTTTGCCATCTTCAGCTCGTCGCCCACCGTGCTCACCAGCAGCCGGCGCGGCGAGGCGCCCTGCCGGGTCGCCGCTCCGCCGAGCTGCAGGGTCGAGTCGTCCGACACGCTCGTCACCTGCTTGCCCGTTTCGCGGTCGAACCAGGCGTTGCCGACGATGCCGCTGATCGACGGCGTCGCTCCGCTGAGCATGGTCGAGTGGCCGACCGCCGTAACCGTGGGGAAGTGCTCGTAATGCGCGTTCGTGAAGACGGCACCGCCACCGAGCAGGCGCGCCAGGCCAGCCTCGTATTCGGGCCGGAAACGAGTCAGATAATCGTAGCGAAACTGGTCAATCGCCAGCAGCACGACCAGCTTCGGCTTCCGCGCCCGTGGCTGCGCCGGCGCACGGCGCGCGGCCGGTGGCGGCGGATTGATGGTAGTCTGCTGGGGTTGCGCCACCAAGGGCGCAACCAGAGCGGCCGCGAGTGTCGCGGTGAAATAGCGGCGAATGCATCGGTTCATTGCTGGAGAACGGCTCCGGTCGCTTGTATATGATAGAGCACCGCGCCTTTTTTCACGGCCGCGGGATCGAACGTACGCCCCTGCTCTTCGGCCTCATGGCGCGCGCGGTCGGCGGCTTGGCGGCGGCTTAACTCGAGCTTCATGAGTTTGCCTTCCGCGATCGCCATCTTGCCCGGTGCGTCCCTGGGAAAGCGGATCTCGCCGTCATTGACCTGAATCCGCAACGACTGATTGGTGACGGGATCGACGAGGCTCATCCAACAGCCCATGCGCTGGCAGACCTCGGTCACACGGCCCTTCACCTGCAAGGTTCTGCCAGTGTAGGGTTCCGGCTTAGCGAGGACCGCGGAGACGGACAGAGCTTCCTTGCCGGCAAGCGGCTTTCCCAGTTTCAGCTCGGCCGCCGGCATCATGATGGCCAGCAGCAGGGAAGCGACTGGTTTCATAGAGTAAGCCCGATTATCGCATGCGGAATCGAGGCCTCCGGAGGATCTTTCGCTCCCGCAGAACCCGGAAGCTCGCAGTCTCCCCTGCGCGGCGGCCGCCGCTCAAGCGTCTGCTAGGACACGGGCCGCTCCGGCGCTCAATCGCTCCCGAGAACGTTGCAGGCCGTGTAACGCGCTGCTACATGACGCCGTAGGTTCGAAAAGCCACGCCCGCACTCATCCCGTTCTCGATCGCGAGCCGCACGAGGTTCTCCTTTTCCACCTTTTCGAGCGCCTGCATCAGCACGTCACGCTCGGCGCTGCGCGGAACGATCACCACGCCGTCGATGTCTCCCAGTATGATGTCGCCGGGCGCGATGCGCGTGCGCCCGATCTCGATGGCGGTTCGGAAATCGACGACGTGGCCACGGCTACGCTGGTCGCGGGCAAATCGGCCCGTGGAGAACGTCGGGAAATTCAGGCGTAGAATCCCGCGAGTATCGCGCGAGGCTCCGTGAAGCACCGCGCCCGTGCAGCCCAGGCGCATCGCTCGGGTGGACATCAGCTCGCCCCAGAGCGCGAACGTGGGCGAGCATCCCGCCGCCAGGTAAACCTCGCCGGGCCGGAGGTCGTCAAGCGCGTCCAGCATGAGGCCGAACGGCCGATCGGGAGGATGATTCGGCTGCAGATCCAGCTCCAGCACGGGCATGGCGCGCCCGGCCACGATCATGTCATCGCGCAGCGGCCGGACCTCCGGAACTGGTGATAATACCCAAGCCCGTCCAGAATGTCGCCCACCACCGCCGTGAAAAGCTTCTCGCGCATGAGCGAGAACAGCTCCTGATCATTGCTCCACATGACTGTCAGCCCGTGTTCCTTTGGCTCATGGTACATTCCGGCCGTATATTCCCAGCGAACTGGAGATCCCTATTAAAATATTTGAATGTCTCTGACAATCTTCTCAGCGGTCGCGGCGATCTCGCCGTGCACATACGCTGTAGCGGTCACGCGCTCGTCGAACAGGCCCCGTAGGTCGTGGTATAGTGCGTCATCCACATAGTAGTCTATTGTCAGTGCAAGCCGAGTATCTCCAGGATAGATCACGCCGCCATGCGTCTTCGGCGTCCCCCGAACATCATAGAGTTTGTTCTGCATTGCTGCGCTCGGGAACCCGGGCTGCGAAAATCGTGCTGGATTCAAGTAGTCGCGTGGGCATACTTACATCGACGTGCCAATCGGTGATGGGCTTGGTACCGGCGTTCTTCAGCCTGACCTGCAACTGGTAGTCGTGGCGCTCTGAACGGATCTTCACCTTGTGATATTCCATGGATAGTTCCACGGGAAAGGCGGTGACCGGTTGGATGTTGGTCTTCGCCAGTAGTAGAGCGAGCGCTTCTTTGAGCGCGGCCTGCAGCTGCCGTCGTTCGGGCGCCCGGCTCGTCGCATCTCCTGGGGAGTTGTAGGTAAGCACTCTCTTTTGGCGGAGATCAAAGGGCAGGTCTTCGGGGCCGCCGAAAGCGACGTTTTGCACGAGGATGACCCGCCGGGGCCCCAGCGATTTCAGGGCGTAGCCAAGCTCAACCAGCACGTTCGGATTTGGTGCCGGGCGGTTCCCGAGCGACCGGTTTACGATGGTGACATCCGCGACCATAGCTGTGCTGCCGTCGATTTTGTCCAGGATGGTCATGCCGATGTCTGGGGCACCGGGCACTCCTTGGGTATCGCGTTCTAACACCGGCTCTACCAAAATGGAGCCATCCGAGCGGATCTCTGCTACCGCGGCTTCAAGCGCATCTTGGATGAGCGTACGGTTCGCAGCGGCTCTAACGTCCGATTGCCAGGAATAGAAGATGGTCGCCTTCACGGGCGCATCTTAGCGCAATGGGAGCCGAAATAGAGGATGAGGGGCATGGGTCAGTCGAAATGGAATCTGCCGAAGCCGGGGCGGTAAGTCCCATTGGGATTTCTTCTAACGAATCTTAAAACAAGACATCTCAGAACATCGCGGCCTTCGCGGGGCGTCGAATGTACCGCGAGTTTGTGGCTCGGCTGACCGCGGCCCGTCCGGCCGTTACCTGCCGGTCGGACAGTCGCGTGGCAGGCTTGCGCCGCATTTCCGGCGTTCACTGTCCGGCAGTTCCAGCGAGCCGGGCCGGGCTTTCAATCCCGGCTTCGCGTCATCAGAAGTGTCTCTTCAGGTCAGGTGCCCCGGTGCGGCTGTCTTGGAACGTCCGTCCCTTGTTCCAGGGCGCGCGTCACAGGAATGCCCGGATCAGCCGCGCCTGCACGTCCTTCAGGTTCGTATGCGCACTGTCGAGCTCGGCGATTTTGTCACGCAGAGTGCGGAAAAGCTGGGTGCGCTCGATCGCGCTCTGGATCACCAGCAGCAACTGCTGGTTGTCCCAAGGTTTCTCGAGGTACTGATATAGCCCGATTTCATTGATGGCCTGGATGGCGCTTTGTTTATCGGCATGTCCCGTCAGCAGGACGCGCGCCGCTTCCGGCTGCAGCTCCTTGGCCTTAGCCAGGAGCTGGATCCCGTTCATCTTGGGCATCAGATAGTCGCTGATCACAACGTCCAGCGGATGTGTCTCCAGGTGCTTGACTGCCGCTTCAGGGTCGGTGAAGCCGTAGATGCTGTAGTCGGTTTCGAGGTTGAGGAAGGCTCGCACGCTCGTGATCACCATCTCCTCATCGTCCACGACCAGGACGACCGGTTGTCCGTCTCTGTCCACTTATGAAGGCTCCTGGTTCCTGCTTTGTTCTAAAGGGATGCGCACGTGAAACGTGGTCCCGACTCCCACTTCGGTCTCGAAACCAATCGATCCGCCGTGCGTGTCTTCAACGATCTCACGGGTGATGGTGAGCCCCAGACCCGTGCCTTCGCCTAGCGGCTTGGTTGTGAAACCGGCAGAGAAGATTTTACAGCGAACCTCGGGCGGAATGCCCTTGCCCGT
>JACOTZ010000184.1 GCA_016178155.1 Acidobacteriota bacterium | reverse complement strand
CTCCTCGTCGCGGTCGTAGTGCCGCTGCAGCTCGGCGTAGACGTGGTCGCGCCCGAAGATAAGGAATGCCTGATCGAGCGCGGGACCGCCGCGCGCGCCTGCCAGGCAGACCAGGCCTTCCGAAAACTCGGCGATCTCTTCCGCTGTCGCCGCACCCTCGCCTTTCCTGGCCCGCAGCTTCAGCCGGGTGATCAGCCGGCACAGGTTCTGGTAACCCTTGCGATTCTCGGCCAGCAGCGGCCAGCGCGCGCCGTCCGTGCCGGTGACCTCGGAGCCGATGTGTGCCCGGATCCCGGCTTTCTTGGCCGCCATGTGGAAGCGCGGCGCGCCGTAGACGCCGTCGCGGTCGAGCACTGCGAGCGCTGGCATCTCGAGTTCGGCCGCCCGCTGCGCCAGCTCCTCGGGCAAAGAAGCGCCTTCGAGGAAGCTGAACGCGGACCGCGCGTGCAGCTCGACATACATCGGTTCCCTCAGTCTCCAGTATAGCGAAGAAAAGACGAAAATATAGCTTGATGTAGTGATGCTATGATGAAGTGATGCGGACGACGCTAGATATCGACCAGGACATTCTGGATGTCGCCAAGGACTTAGCCCGGCAGCGCGGCGTCAGCACCGGAAAAGTGATTTCCGAGCTTGCACGTAAGGGACTGCGGCCCGAAACGACGTTCGACATGAAGGACGGGATTCCCGTGTTTCGGCCGAAACCGGGCGCAACGGTCATGACCCTCGAGATGGTGAACCGGCTGCGTGACGAGGAATGAGCGTTTCGCTGCTCGATGTCAACATTCTCATTGCTCTTTTCGACACCCACCACATCCATCACACTGCCGCATACGATTGGTTCCGCAGCAATCGGACTAATGGCTGGGCAACCTCTCCTCTCACATTGAACGGCTGCGTACGTATTCTCAGCAATCCACGAAACCCCACCATCTCAGCCACGCCAGCCGAGGTCATCACGGCGCTGAACACGTTGTGCTCCGACCCGCACCACCATTTCTGGCCGGACGATGTGAACCTTCTCGATCCAACCTTGTTTCTGCCCCATCTGATCGCGAGCCATCACAGCCTTACAGATCTCTACCTCCTCGGCCTCGCGGTGCGGCACGGCGGCCGCCTGGCGACGTTTGACCGGTCGATCCGGACGCACGCGGTAATCGGGGCGGAGCCGCGCTACATCGAACTGATTCCGGTGTAGCGGGCGCCGCAATCAGCACCCCTGCATTCACCGCAGTGCACCGCGCCGATACGGCCGCGCTGCATGAGGATCGCGCCTTGTCGTGCCGCGTGCGAGCATTCCGGCACGTGCGGATGCTTTCAATCGCCGGGACCTTACTGTCCTCTGCCTTCCGTCTGCCCCACCGGAATCCGCTCGGATCGCAAACTCGCGCCACAGTGCGCGCAATGCGACCATCCCGGCTCCACGCGGCGCCGGCACTCGGGACACGTTTGTGCCACGGCCGTGCCGCACGCCGGGCAGTAGGGGAACCGGACAAGCACCGTGGCGCCGCACTTGGGACAGGGTTGCGGAAGGGGATCGCGCAGAATGAAGTAAAGAATGATCCCGATTGCGTTCGGTATGAAGATGGCGAGCAAGGTCCACAACACGTAGCGCATGCCTCGCCGCTTGGCGTCCGCGTACACGTAACCGATCACCAGGACCAGAACGGCCAGGATCATCGGTATACCGAACGAGAACAAAATCTTCGCAAGTACTGGCCACGGGGAGAGTTCCGGGTCTCGAGGAATGAGCACCCGCGATGAAAGAAGAACAAATCCCAGGTACATCAATACGGCGATGATCCAGGCTGCGAGCGGAATGATTTTCAACTCTTGTCTAAGCCGGCTCATAAAATACTCCTCCTTTCACTGCGCCGCACGAGCGCCATGGCGGAAGCCGCGGCGGTGGTCCAGGTCAATACAGCCGAAAGCAGCGACCACGACAGCAGGCTCACCAGGCTCATGCCCTGGATGTTCACGGTTCCACCCGTGACACCGTGGACCAGAACCCACAGCGCAGGGGCCGAGACCCAGCCGAAGACCACGATCGCGCCCAGCAGGACGGCGTTCGCTTGATCGCTGGTGGCTGCGCCGTTTTCCTGCAAGATCCGATCCCGCGCACGTTCCAGGAGACCGGCGGGCAGTGACGGCTGGGGAAGTTGGCGCAGCGCGCGCGCGTACCGGCTCCACGTCTCCAACTCGCGGCGGCAGTCGTCGCACGCCTGCGCATGCTGCTCGACGCGCCTGACGTCCTCGAATTCGAGTGCGCCTGCCGCCGCCAGCGCCAGCAGTTTCCGAACCGATTCGTGCTCGCTCATCCACTTGCCTCCACACGTGCCCGCAGGCTCTCCAATGCTCTATGCAAACGGCTCTTCACCGTTGAGAGAGGCACTCCGGCCACCTGCGCAATCTGCTCCAGCTTCATCGCTTCTTCAAAACGCAGGCTGATCACTTCGCGATGGATGGCCGGCAATTCACCGATGGCGGCTGCCAGCAACGCGCCGCGTTCCGAGTCCAGCAGTTCTTCGAGCGGATCGGGCGTGCCGGAGACCAGCCTCTCGGCCGGCGTCGTCCGCGTCTCGTCCGGAACGTCCAGGCTGCTGTCGCGCCGGCGCCGCAGGTAGTCGATCGCAAGGTTATGCGCGACCGAAAACAGCCACGTATCGAAGCCGGGACCGGATCGGTAGCTGCCGATCTTCTGCATCACGCGCAGCCAGGTCTGCTGGAACAAATCTTCAGCCGTGGCGGGATCCTGGACCAGGCGCACGAGAAAACGATACAGCCGGTGGTGGTATTGCGCCAGGAGCTCGGTCAGCGCATCCCGATCGCCGCGGCGTGCGCGCGCGATGGTGTCATCGATGCCGCGCCATGTCTCCGGGTTCATCGCCGCCGCGAGGATCATCGTATCAGTCTGTATACGAGTGGCCCCGGCAGAAAGACCCATCGCCCGTTCCAAAGGAGCACCCGCGCAGTCGCTGCTCTGCTGCACTGAACCAGCATCTACCCACGAGCCTTTACGGCTGGCGCCGGGTTCGCATTTGGCTCGCTGGGGGAGCCGCGCATCGCCGCCTTTCGCGTCCCGCATGCGCACCGGCGCGGGTCGCCGGCCGGCTCCGGCGACACCGGATGCATCATGCCTGAGGCGCGGGTTACGCTGTAAGAGACCTGACTCAGTTATGAACCGCCGACAACTGCTTGGAACCGCCCTGAGCTTTCCGGCCATCCTGCG
>JACOTZ010000183.1 GCA_016178155.1 Acidobacteriota bacterium | reverse complement strand
GGTGGCGGAGCGGGTGGCCGAGTCGCTGTCGGCGCTGTCCGGCGATTTCGCTTATGACGGCCGCTGGGTGCGCTGCAAACGCCCCTTCATCATGACCGGCGGCGAGCTGAGCCTCGAGATGCTGGACCTCAGTTACAATGCTACCGCGAAAATCTACGACGCGCCTTTCCAGCTCAAGGCGAACAACGGGATCTATCTCATCGACGACTTCGGGCGGCAGAAGGTCTCGCCGGCGGAGGTCCTGAACCGCTGGATCATCCCGATGGAGCGGCGGTCCGACTATCTCACCTTCAAGACCGGCGGCAAGATGCAGGCGCCATTCGAGACCTTCCTCGTGTTCTCGACCAACCTCACGCCGGAGAGTCTCGGCGACGAGGCCTTCATGCGACGCATCCAGTACAAAATGTTTCTGGCGAGCCCGCCCGAGGAAGAGTTCACGACCATCTTCCGCCGCTTCTGTCAATCGAAGCAGCTGCCCGTCCGGGAAGCGACGCTCGACCGATTTCTCGAGACGCGCTACCGCAAGACGGGGAAGCGCCTTCGCCGCTGCCACCCGCGCGACGTCGTCTCGCATGCGCTCGACCTGATCAGCTTCGAGCGACTGCCCTACGAGCTGACGGACGAAGTGCTGGACCGCGCGTTCGACAGCACGTTTGCGGCGTCGGGCGAGGTCATGCTGCAGGATTAGCCGAAGTTCGTCACCGACAGGATTTCGAACCGCTTGCTAACGCGCGCGGCTCAGTAAGTGCCGTCAAATCAGCGGAAGCGTTCTGAGCCACGACCGTCAGGGAGTGGTGGTGACGAACCTCGGTTAGCGCGCACGCCCCGTCGCGGGGTTGCGCCGCACCGGCAGTTCGGGACGGGCGTTATCATGGTCTACAGTCCGGCCGCCGGCCGGCACGAGTGTTCCGTCTGTCCATGCGGAGTCTCTTCCTCACCGCAGCGTTTCCCTTCGCACTTGCCGCCCAGGATCTGCCGCGGCAGGCGGCGGCGATCCTCGAGAAGAACTGCCTGGTTTGTCATGGGCAGGCGCTGAAATCTTCGGGGCTGGACCTGAGGACCCGCGAGTCGATTCTGAAAGGCGGCGACGGAGGAGAGGCCGTCGTGCCGGGCAAGCCCGAGCAGAGCCGGTTGTACCGCTTTGTCGCGGGCCTGGCGCAGCCTTCGATGCCTCCGGGCAAGCCGCTACCGTCCGGGCAGGTGGAGGTGCTGCGGCGCTGGATCGAAGCCGGAGCGCCGCTGGAGGCCAGGGCGCCAAGTCCGGACAAACCAGACCTCAGCAAGCTCGAAGAACGCCCGATCACGGAAGAGGAGCGGCGCTTCTGGTCCTTCCAGCCCGTGCTGCGGGCGGTCGTTCCGGCGGGCGCGCACGCCGTCGACTACTTCATCGACCGTAAGCTTCAGGAGAAGGGGATCACGCCCGCGCCGCGCGCCGAAAAGCGCACGCTCGTCCGCCGCGCGTACCTCGACCTGATCGGGCTGCCGCCCGCTCCCGAGGAGGTGAACGCCTTCCTGCGCGACGATTCGCCCGATGCGTGGCCGCGGCTCATCGACCGGCTGCTGGCTGCGCCGCACTATGGCGAGCGCTGGGGGCGGCACTGGCTCGATATCGTGCGCTATGCCGATTCGGGCGGCTACGAATTCGACCGCGACCGGGCCCAGTCCTGGCGCTATCGCGACTACGTCATCAAGGCATTCAACGACGACAAGCCGTACGACCGCTTCCTCAAAGAGCAGCTCGCGGGCGACGAGATCGCGCCGGGCTCGCCGGAGGCAATGATCGCGACCGGTTTCCTGCGGCTTGGTCCGGAGGCGAACATCAAGACCGAGCAGACGCGGATGGACGAGCTCGACGACATCCTCTCGACCACCGCGGGGGCGTTCCTCGGGATGACGCTCGGCTGCGCGCGCTGCCACAATCACAAGTTCGATCCCATCCCGCAGAAGGACTACTACCGCATGCAGGCGGTTTTCTTCCCCACGAGGGCCTATGACTTTCCGCTCGTGCCGGCCGAGGAGCACGAGCGCTACCAGGCCGAGATGAAGCGCATCGAGGGGCTGATCGCGCCGCTCAAGAAGGAACTGAGCGCGATCGAGGAGCCGTATCGCGAGCGCCTTCGGGAAGAGAAGATCGCGGCACTCCCCGACTACATCCGGGCCGCGCTCGCGACGCCGCCGGAGAAGCGCAGCGAAGGCCAGAAGCTCAACGCGGCGCAGGTGGAGAAGACGCTCACGGTGAAGCTGGGCGAGATCGAGGCGATCATGAGGGCCGCGGACATGGAGCGTGCCTGCGACCTGCGGGCGCAGATCTTCCTGCTCGAGCGCGGGCGGCCGAAGCTCGAGACGGTGATGGCGATCGGAGAGAGGAAGCCGCAGCCGTCGTATTTCCTGCATCACGGCAGCGTCAGCAGCAAGGGGTCGGTGATGCGGCCGGGCGTGCTGAGCGTGGCTGCCCGCGAGGAGCCGCGGTTTCCCGAACCGGCGGAGGGCGCGGCGACGAGCGGACGCCGGCGCGTCTTCGCCGAGTGGGTGGCGTCGGCGGAGAATCCGCTGAGCGCGCGGGTGATGGTGAACCGGTTCTGGCAGCATCATTTCGGCGAGGGCATCGTGCGCACGCCGAACAACTTCGGCACGACGGGAGAAGCGCCGGCGCATCCCGAGCTGCTCGACTGGCTGGCCAGCGAGTTCGTGCGCGGCGGCTGGAGCATGAAGACCATGCACCGGCTGATCATGACCTCGGCGGCCTACCAGCGCGGGGCGGGAGAGGCGGAATCGGGCCGGCGCATCGATCCCGGGAACCGCCTGTTGTGGCGCATGCCGCCGCGGAGGCTCGAAGGCGAGATCCTGCGCGACTCGGTGCTTGCGGTAGCGGGCACGCTGAACCGGCAGGCGGGCGGCCCGGGGTTCTACCCGTACATCGATCCCGCGCTCTGGGCGTCGAGCTCGGGACGGTTCTGGCCGGGACAGAAGGACGACGATCCGGCCACCTGGCGGCGCAGCGTGTACATCTTCTCGAAGCGCACGATCCCGGTGCCGATGCTCGAAGTGTTCGACAAACCGGACACGATCACGTCGTGCGCGCGGCGCAACCGCTCGACGATTCCGACGCAGGCGCTGATCCTGATGAACAACGCGTTTGTGATCCGGCAGGCGGGCCATCTTGGCGAGCGGCTCAAGCGCGAGACCGGCGGCGCGCCGGAGAAGGTGGTGGAGCGCGCCTTCGAGCTGGCGCTCGCGCGGCCGCCGACGGACCGCGAGCGCGACCGGGCCGTGAAATTCTTGCGGGCCAATCCCGGGTCGCTGGCGGAGTTCTGCCAGACGGTGTTCAACCTCAACGAATTTGCGTACGTGCCATGAGCGAGCGATTCCTGTCACGACGGCAGCTTTTGTGGCGCTGCGGCTCCGGTGTCGCGGGCCTGGCCTTCACGGACCTGATGGCGCGGGCGGCGTCGATCTCGCCCCTCGCTCCCAAGCAGCCGCACTTCGCGCCCAAGGCGAAAGCGGTGATCTCGATCTTCTGCTACGGCGGCGTGAGCCAGGTGGACACGTTCGATCCGAAGCCCGAGCTGGCGCGGCGCGCCGGGGAAGCGCTGACCGGCAAGGGCGAAGTGGTGGTGTCGCAGGGGCATCCCGGCGGGCTGATGCCCTCGCCCTGGAGGTTCCGCAAACACGGCGAGTGCGGCATGGATGTTTCCGAGCTGTTCCCGAACGTGGCGCGGCACGTGGACGAGATCGCCTTCATCCGCTCGATGTACGCGCTGTCGAACGACCACGCGCCGGCGCTGTTCCAGATGAACACCGGCTCGATTCTGGCGGGACACCCGAGCATGGGGAGCTGGATCACCTACGGGCTCGGGACGGGGAACCAGAACCTGCCCGCGTTCATCGTGTTCAGCGACTGGCGGGGCGGGCCGATCGGCGGCGCTCCGAACTGGGGCAACGGCTACATGCCGGCGGCCTACCAGGGCACGCCGTTCCGCTCGACGGGCGATCCAATCGTCGATCTGCGGCCGCCGGCGGGAAGCGATCCGGCGCGGCAGCGGCGCTGGCCACGCAGTTTTTCGGGCGGCAGTGCCTGATGGCGCGGCGGCTGGTGGAGCGCGGTGTGCGCTTCGTGCAGATTTACTCGGGCGGCGGCAATTTCACGGAGAGCTGGGACGCACATTTCGATCTGGTCGAGAACCACGGCATGCACGCGGGCGAAACCGACCAGCCGCTCGCGAGTCTGCTGGCGGACCTGAAGTCGCGCGGGCTGCTCGATTCGACGCTGGTGATCTGGCATGGGGAATTCGGCCGCATGCCGATCTCGCAGCGCATGAACGGGCGCGATCACAACCCTTACGGCTTCACCATCTGGATGGCGGGCGGCGGCGTGAAGGGCGGCGCGATCGTGGGGTCGACTGATGAGTTTGGCTACAAGGCCCAGGAGAGCCGCAAGTCGGTCAACGATTTTCACGCCACCGTGCTGCACTTGCTCGGGCTCGATCACGAGCGGCTGACTTATCCGCACAACGGGCGGCAGATGCGTCTGACCGATGTCTCGGGCACGGTGATGCGGGAAATTCTCGCGTAGACGGCTGGCAAGGCATTGAAAACGCGGCGAGTTTTTCAAATTGAGTTCGTCAGCCGTTAGAACGATCGGATGCCTGGCTATTAACTCGATGGGTAAGCCACTGGTTCGACCAGTGAGACTCGAAGAGGTTTGACCGTTCCGGGAGTAGAATCCTCTCCAAGTGGCTTGATGAACCACGAGGAGAGGATGGCATGTCAGAGCTTTATCAAAGCCTATCCCATT
>JACOTZ010000182.1 GCA_016178155.1 Acidobacteriota bacterium | reverse complement strand
TCACTTTCTACACCCTGATCCGCCTGGAGGAAGCGAGTTCTCCTCAGCGGCCGGACTACATCGAGGCCTACGATACCTTCCGGGGCGCCACCAGCCGGCACGGCAACGCGCAATTCAACGTGATTGACCGCGCGCTCAAGGGAGCAGATGCGCCGCGGGACGCGGAGACCATCCAGTTGCTGAACGACTGGATGCAGCGGCCGCGGCGGGACACCTGGGAGGATCTGCGTTCGAAGTATGCCGCCTGCGGCGATGACCGCGCGTGCGAAGTGATTCCGGTCGCCGAGCGTGTGCGCACCGATTTCCTCTGGCAGCGCAGTCCGTTCCTGCTGTACGGCGGCGGCGCCGGCACGATCGAGAGCGCGGGCATCGACTTCATCCTGCCCTACTGGATGGGCCGCTACTACGGGATGGAGTTTTCGTTCGCGGTAGTGTCGGCGGCCAGCGGCGGACCGCTGCTGGCGCCCGATTCGATCGGCTCGATCTTCGGCTCCAGCCTGGCGGCGTCCACCCAGGCAGCGCCGGCCGGCCCGCTGCCGCTGCGGCTCGGCGGCGTGCGGGTGGAGGTGACGGACGCAGCCGGGGCCGTGCGTTCCGCCCCGCTTTACTTCGTCTCGCCCGCGCAAATCAACTTTGTCGTGCCGGACGGCGTCGCTCCGGGCGTCGCGCGCGTGGCCGTGGTGCAGGATACGGGCGCGCGCACCACGGCCTTGGCGACCGTGCGAGGCGTCGCGCCGGCGCTATTTACCGCCAACAGCAGCGGCCAGGGTCCCGCGGCAGCACTCGCGTTCCGGCTCGAGTCTAACGGCCAGTTCACCGAGCTGCCCGTATTTAGTTGCGCCGGACCGCTGCTCTGCTACGCGCAGCAGATCGACGTCAGCGGCGATCGCCCTGTCTACCTCAGCCTGTTCGGAACCGGGATCCGGCACCGCAGCTCGTTGGCTGCGGTCAGCGCGACGCTCGGCGGCAAAGCCCTTCCAGTGCTGTACGCGGGTCCGCAGAATCAGTACGCCGGCCTGGACCAGGTGAACGTGCAGCTTCCGCGCGAGCTGCGCGGTATGGGCGAGAAGGACCTGGCGTTGACCGTGGACCGCGTCTCGCGATGCCTAGTCGAAGTTCGTCACCGACAGGATTTCGAACCGCTTGCTGACGCGCGCGGCTCAGTAAGTGCCGTCAAATCAGCGGAAGCGTTCTGAGCCACGACCGTCAGGGAGTGGTGGTGACGAACCTCGGCTAGTCGAGGCCGAACAGCGGCCGGCGGGCGCGCCGGAAGGTGAAACGCTTCGGGTTGACCGCGGTGACGCCGCCGGTGTCGACCTCGATGATGCGGGCGGCGACGGGCTCGTAAGCGGCGCGGAAAGCGATCGCGGCCTTCACCACCAGGATGCGCTGCCGCTCGGGATAAATGCCGCAGGAGATCAACTGGTGCAGGCTGAATGGTACCTGCCGCCGGGTCGTGAGCATAAGCAGGCTCGGCAGGTCGCGGGTGGAGCCTTCCACTTCGATGACCGCGGTGAGGCCCTGATCGTAGTAACGGTGGCCGCCGTGCCGCGGCTGCGTTTCGAGAAAGCGTCCGTCGTGCAACGACTTCACGCGCCCGCGGATCCGCACCGGGTCACCGTGCAGGCGATCGGTCCTGGCGCCGACCATCGCGTCGAACGACCCGCCCACACCCACAGAGGCGGCTTTGTTCGCCGCCTCGGGATCGGCCAGCGCCACCACCCAGCCCGACACATTCTGGCGCACGAGTTCGGAGAGCAGGAAAGTGGCGTCGCCCGGGGAGCCGCCGCCGATGTTGTCGCCCATCTCGACCAGCACTACCGGATGTTTCACTTCCGACGCGGCGATCTTCACCGCCGCCGCCGCGTCCGGCAGCTCGAGCTTGAGCCGGTCGCGCGTGGCCCAGAGCATCTCCGAGAGCCGCTTCGCCTCGCGTTCCGCCAGCTCGGGATCGCCGTCAGTCACCACGACGGCGCTTGGTCCGACCCACGGCACATCGGCGTACTGATACCCGCCGGACACGCTGGCGGCGAGGATTTTCGGGTTCTTCTCCAGCTCGCGGGTGGCGTCCACGATGGGCCGAAGCGGCGGCACGCTGGTGTATTGAAAGCGAATGTTGTAGAGCATGGGCGGCTTCACCAGCCGCTGCACCGGCCGCACCTTCCCGGCTACGGTCCGGGCCAGAAGTTCGGCGGCTTTCAGCCCGCGTTCCCGCTGATCGACGTGCGGATTCTCCTTGTAGGTGATGAGCGCGGTGGAGCGCTCGACCACCTCCGGCGGAATGTTGGCATGGAAATCGTGGGTGACGACGATGGGGATCTTGTCACCCAGCGCGGAGCGGAGCCGGCGCAGGATTTCGGCGTCCCCGTGCGGCTCGGACTCGGTCACCATGGCGCCGTGCAGCGCGAGCAGGATGCCGTCCAGCGGCGCCGCGGCTCTGAGGCGCTCGATCAACTCGCCGGCGAGCCGGTCGAGAGCGTCGTCGGTAACCGGGCCGGAGGGCGTGGCGGAGGCGACCATCACCGGCACCATCTCGAAGTCGTACTTCTCCGCGCCGGCGAGGAATCCGGCGACTTCGTGATTGCTGAGCTTCCACTCGCCGGCGATCTCCGGCCCCCGGCGGATGGTGAAGTCCGCCCAATTCGTTTTCACGGTACTGAAGGAATTCGACTCGTGCAGGATGCCGGCGACGGCGATGCGCGGGCGACGCGTCTGCGCGGTAGCGAGCAGAACGCCGAGCAGGAGGACGGCCAGCGCTTGCATTGGTGAGATTATATCCGGGCGCGTTTCCCTCTCCAGAAACTCGCAGTCCCTCTGCTGCGCGGCGAGTGCGGCGCGAGTTACTGGCCGCGTGACCGCGGCCTCTCCGGCGGTTAGCCGCTGGCGGCTGGCGCCAGGTATCATACGGCAAACGCGGGCAGTCGCGATGCAGGTCTTTCTCCGGTGCTAAAATCCGTCCACTGCACGGGTGATGGACAATACGCTCTGCGCATAGACGAAGGGAGGCTTTGGAATTCAATGGGTGAGATCCTGCCCGGGTTGACGCGCCGCGGCTTTTTCGCGTCCGCTGCCGGTGCGCTCAGCGCGCCGTCGCAGGCTAAACAACGCCCCAAGATCGCGGCGGTGGTCACCGAATACCGGCTGAACTCGCACGCCGATGTGATCGTGAGCCGTCTGCTCGGCGGCTACGAGTTCGACGGCCGGCGCCGTGAGCCGTCGCTGCAAGTCGTCTCGATGTACACGGACCAGACGCCGAAGAACGATATGAGCCGGGGTTTGGCCGAAAAATACAAGTTCCCAATCTACCCGACGGTGCGGGAGGCGCTCACGCTCGGCGGCGCGAAGCTCGCCGTGGACGGCGTGGTGCTGATCGGCGAGCACGGGAATTATCCGAACAACGAAAAAGGACAGAAGCTCTACCCGCGTTACGAGCTTTACAAGCAGGTCGCCGACATATTTCGCGCGTCCGGCAGGTCCGTACCCGTGTTCTGCGACAAGCATCTCTCCGTGGATTGGGACAAGGCGAAGTGGATGTACGAGCAGTCCAGAGAGCTGGGGTTCCCGCTGCTGGCGGGTTCGAGCCTGCCGCTGTCGTGGCGGCGGCCTCCGCTCGAGCTGCCCTACGGCACGCGCGTGCCGCACGCAGTGGCGGCCTTCTACGGCGGCAAGGAGGCATACGGGTTCCACGCACTCGAAGCGCTGCAGTGCATGGTGGAACGGCGCGAAGGAGGGGAGACCGGGATCGCCGCCCTGCAGTGCATCGAAGGACCGGCGGTGTGGAAATGGACGGACGTGAATCCATGGGCGGCCCGGCTGCTTGCGGCCGCGCTACAGCGCAATGAAGAGCTGACGCCCGGCTCGCCGCGCGCCAACGTGAAAGAACCGATCGTGTTCCTGCTCGAATACCGCGACGGCCTCAAGGCCGCCGTATACATTCTCAACGGCCATGTGCGCCAGTGTACGTGCGCCGCCGAGGCCGGCGGCCGCATCGAATCCACGCTGATCTGGCTGCAGTCGGGACGGCCGTACAGCCACTTCAGCTCGCTGGTGAATCGGATCGAGCAGATGATGATCGAGCGGCGGGCGCCGTATCCGTGCGAACGAACGCTGCTCACCACCGGCGCGCTCGCGGCCCTGATGGAGTCTTCCTATAGCGGCGGCAAGCGCCTGTCGGCCGGCCATCTCGCGGTGCGCTATCGCGCGCCCCGCGAGTCGCTGTTCGCCCGTGGGCCGGTGCCGGCGTTGAACCAAGCGCCCATTGCGTAAGGGATGCAGGTCGCCGGATACGCGGGCCCAAGGGACTACCTGGGTTTCTCCGTGACCCGGCGGAAAACGCGCAGCAGATTGACGCCGAGGAATTTGCGGATGCGCTGTTCGGACCAACCGCGGCGGAGCATGCCGGCAGTGAGCAGCGGCAGGTCGCGGACATCACGCATGCCGAGCGGGAGCGTCGGGCCGCCATCGAAATCGCTGCCGAGCATGACGTGGTCCTCGCCCACGAGCGCGGTCGCCCGCTCCACAACCGCCAGCCAGCCATCGACTCCGAATTTGACCTCATCCGGCGCGGGAACGCCCACCATCGGGAAACGGCGCGCCACCAGCTTGTCGATTTCCGCGATGCCGAGCGCCGCCACCTTCCGCGCGACATCCGACGTGTCCCAGAACGGGCGTCCGGCGTGCTTCGTGCGCCACTCGAACATCCTCCGATTGTGAAACTCGTTGCCGATGTGGAAGCCGATCACTCCACCCTTGGCCGCCAGTTTCTTCAGGATGCGATCGGGCATATTGCGCGGAATATCGTTGAAGCTGCGCAAGCCATGGTGGGTGGCGAGCACCGGGTCCGTGCTCAGGTCAATCGTCTGCTCGATCGTGGCGTCACTGCCGTGCGAGACATTGATCACTATGCCGAGCCGGTTCATCTCGCGCACCACGGCGCGGCCGTGCTCGCTGAGGCCGTTCCATTTCGCGGGCGCGCAGCAGGAGTCCGCAAAGTTGTTCGCCCAGTTGTGAGCGGGCAGTTGCAGCGAGCGCACGCCGAGACGGTGCAGCACGCGGAGCACCCCGAGGTCGCCATCGAGATCGAATCCGCCCTCGATGTCGAGGACCGCGGCCATCCGGCCGGCGCGCGTGATGCGCTCGAGGTCGCTCGCGTCCCGCGCCAGTTCGATGAGGCCGCGGTTCGCCTCGATCTGCCGGTACGCTTCATCGATCAGCCGCAACGTCTGTTTGGTCTCGAAATGCTGCGGATAATACTCCTCCGTGATGAAAACCGTGAAGAAGAGAGCGTCGAGGCCGCCCTCGCGGGCACGCGGGAGATCGAACTGGCCGTCCGTGTAGCGCGTGCCCAGGCTGCCCCCCTGATAGAGCTGCCGATTGACGACATGCACGTGCGCATCGAACACCAGGGCATCCCGGTGCAGATCGCGGGCACGGGGCGAGACCTGCCCCAATGCAGCGGTGGCGGCAAGCAGAAGCGCGGCAACACGCATCATCAGGAATTGTACCCGCGCCGGGTCCGGCGCGCCGAAGCGCCGGCAGCCGGTGCGAGGATCGCACCACGGCAGTAAGCGGAGCGACCATCAACGCAGCAGGTGTTCCTTGATGAACACGATGGTTGCCGCGAACTGATACTCCTGGTTGCGCTTTTTCGCGAAGCCGTGGCCTTCGTCGGCGGCGAGCAGGAACCAAACCGGCCCGCCGTTGCGCCGGATTGCATCGACCATCTGCCGGCTTTCGGTCCAGGGCACGCGCGGATCGTTCTTGCCCTGGATGATGAACATCGGTTTACCGATGTTCTTGACCCGGTTGAGCGGCGAGACGGTGAGCAGGAAATCGCGCATCTTCGGGTCCCGCTCGTCGCCATACTCGACGCGCCGCAGGTCGCGCCGGTACGCTTGCGTGTTGTTGAGGAACGTAACCCAGTTGGAAATGCCGACGCTCTCCACGCCGCCGCGCAGCCGGTCATTGTAGTGCGTCATGCACGCAAGTGTCATGTAGCCGCCGTAGCTGCCGCCCGTGACCATGACGCGGCGGGCGTCGAGATCGGGACGCGCGGCAATCCAGTCGAGCAGGGCGCCGATGTCCTTCACCGAGTCCTCGCGTTTGTAGCCGTTGTCGAGGTTGAGGAAGGCCTTGCCGTAGCCCTGCGAACCGCGCACGTTCGGGTACACCAGCGCGACGCCGAGCTCATTGAGGTAGTAGTTATCCCGGGCGCGGAATCCCGGGCGCGACTGCCCTTCGGGTCCGCCATGAATGTTGATGATGACCGGGCGGCTGCCCCTGAACCTGGCCGGAGGTTTGTAGTACCAACCCGAGATCATGCGGCCGTCGAACGACTTCCAGCGGACCAGCTCGGGTTCGACGAAGTTCTCCGGATTGAGCCCGCCAGTTTCACTGAATGTCCAGCGCTCGAGCTTGCCGCTGTCGACGTCGACCGAGTACACGTCCGACGGCGTGCGCGCCGATTGGAGCGTGAACCCGAGTTCGCGCCCGTTGGCGTGCCAGCGGACGGCGCCCATCACTCCCTGGGGAAGCGCGGGCAGCTTGAGGTCCTGGCGGGTCGAGGTATCCAGTACCCGCAGCACGGAGCGGCCGTCTTCGTTCGTCACGTATGCCAGCCGCCGCCCGTCCTTTGAGAGCGCAACGCTGGTGACATCCCAGGGGATTGCAGGCCGCAGCACGGCGATGTTGCCGGTCGCGAGGTCGAGATAGGCGAGCCTCGAGAACTCCGAGTCACGGTTGGTGGTGAGGTAAATTCCCTTGCCGTCACGCGCGTAAACGGCGTTCGCGAACGCGACGCCGGGAAGCTCGGGGGTCACGGCACGCCGCGCGCCGTCACTCAGCTTGACTTCGTAGAGCGCGGCTTCGTAGGCCGAACGCGTGCGCTGCACGATCAGCGCTTTACCCTCCGGCGACCAGGCGGAGACGCTCCAGCCGGGCGCATCCACCTGCAGCAACAGGCGCGCCGAGGCGGGTTCGGCCGGATTGACGACGTAGACATCACCGTCCTTACCGTTGCGGCGCGTGGACGTGTAGGCAATCCACCTGCCGTCGAGCGACCAGCGCGCGCCGGTGTTGCGCGATTTGCCGTCCGTGAGCAGATGTGCGCGGCCGCCGCGCGTATCAAAGAGGTAGATCTGGTAGAACTCCGCGCCACCGGCATCCATGGTGAACGTGAAGCTGTGGCCCGTGGCTGGGTTGTAGCGCGCGCCGCTGACGCGCTCGGGGAAAAATGTGACCTGGGTGCGCGCGCCGCCGGGCTGGGTGACGCGATGGATCTGCGTCACGTCGCCAAAGCGCGTGGAAATGAGGATCTCGCGGCGGGACGGATGCCAGGCCTCGAGCGACGCCGTGCGGGATTCGTTGTAGGGAGCGGCCTGTTGCAGGATGTCCGCCGCGATGGGCGGCATGCCGTCGGGGCTGAGCGCGGGTGGAGGTGTAAGAATGGCGGCAGCACCCAGAGCGGGCGTAATCACGAACAGCGCGAGTCGCATCGCAACCATAATACGGCGACGGATACGACGCGGCCAGCCGTTCGGCCACCCGGCCGGCGGGCGCAGCGGTATCGCCGTTCAGCACCTCGGATCCCTGGGCCCGGGTAGGCTGCAGCCGCAGGCCAACGGTGAGCCCACGAACCGTGTGCTCCAGACGGTATAGCCTGAGGGGATGCAGAGCCGGAGATCCTTCCTGGCGGGGGCAGTATCCGCCTCGATGAGCGCGGCGGCCAAGCCACGGCTAATCATCGATACCCACCTCGAGGTGTGGACGCTTGACCCGCGCTTCCCTTTCCATCATCCGGAACGGCCCGATGTGCGGCCGAAAGTCGAGGCGCCGATTGAGAACCAGGTACAGCAGATGCGCGACTTTGACCTCCGCTATGCCGTTCTCATTAATCCGCGCTATTACGGCTGGGACAACTCCTACATCCGCTACAGCCTGCACAAGTACCCCGACCTGTTCGTCGCGCATGGCCTGATTAACCCGGAAGACCCGGACGCCGCCGGCAGGCTCGAGTACTGGGTGAAGGAACACGGGTTTCAGGGCATGCGCTTCAGCCCGATTTACCATCCCAAATCGACCTGGCTCAACTCGAAGCAGCACTACCCGCTGTGGCGGAAAGCGGAGCAGCTCGGCGCGGTGTTCAACTTCTACATCCTGCCTCACCAGATGCCCATGCTCGAGGACATGGCGGGACGCTTCCCGGGCGTCAAGATCGTGATCGACCACGCGGGTAAGCCCGACCTCGCCGCGCCCGACTGCTGGCCCGAGTTCCGCAAAATGTTCCGGCTCAAGAAATTCCCCCAGGTGTGGGTGAGCAACTCCGAACCCTACGAGATGTCGCTCACGAAAAAATACCCGTACGAAGACACGCTTCCGTTCTACAAAGCGATCTACGAAGAGTTCGGGCCGCGGCAGCTCGTTTGGGGCACGGGTTATCCGCGGCCCCGGTGGGAGCTGCCGATGGACAAGGAATTGGAGTTCGTCGATCGCTATTGCGCCTTCTACACGGATGAGGCGCGCGAGCTGCTGCTCGGCAGGAATGCGCTGCGCATCTGGAGATTCCCAGGACAACGCTAAGAACTTAGGGCGTTGCCGGCAGATGCCGCGGTTCCGCAACCGCGGCAGAGTGCAGGAAGAAATCCGGGTTATCCCAGGACGATTTCGCGGCGGCAGCCGCGGAGGTCCATTTCGAACTCGATGCTTACGATCGGAGGGCGCGCATAGTGCCAGGTGACGCCGTGTACCGAGGCGGATCCCAGGCGGGGCAGGATCTCCTTCTCGAGCAACGGGTGGATTTCGTGGACGGTGTAGACGCCGGCCGCAGTCACGTCTGCCCAGGTTGCGCCGAGGCCGCGAATTCGCCCTTCCATCAGCGACAGCACGTAGCGCGCCTTGGCCGTGATGGCGTCGGGTGAGATTTCTCCGCGGCGAATGACGTCATGCGGGTCGAGCGAGCCCTCGGGCAGCTCTCCCGCACCCGCGATGACGAACGTGCGAGGGGCCTTCGGTGCGGCGGCCGTATAAGAAAAGGCGTACAGCGCCGGCTCGGACGGCGGCGCCACTTCGGGCGCAACGTTCGTCCGTGCTACCGGATTCACCCCTTCAAGGAAGATATCCCAGCTCTTCAGGATCTCTATATAGCCACGGTTGAAATCGGCGAAACCCTGGAACGTGAACGGACGCGGCGAGCGTAGCTCGATACCGCACAGGGCCTGGCGCGGGCGGCGTTGTGCTTCGAGGCGCCGGGCGATCGCATCGAAACCCGCCTGGAGCGGCAGCGGGCGCAGAAAGCGCGCGTGCACAACTTCATAACCGGCCGCCGCGATGGCGCCCGCCGAGTAGGGACTGATGCCTTTCAGAAACGAGTAATTGCCTCGGGGATTGTGGATAAGCATGGCACGCCTGCTACCTTATAGAGAATCTCATGGCCACCGCCCAACCCATGCCGCCGCGGGCAAGCATGACTCCGATCCAGTGGCTGATCTGCGCGATCGCCGCGCTCGGCTTTGCTTTCGATATCTATGAGCTGCTCATGGCGCCGCTGGTCATCCCGCCGGCGCTTGCGGAGTTCGGCAGGCTCGAGGGCCTCCGCCCGGGCACGCCCGAATTCAGCCGCTATGCAAACTACTGGGTCGGTCTGCTGTTGTGGGTGCCGGCGATCGCCGGCGGCATCTTTGGCCTGCTCGGCGGCTATTTGACGGACCGCCTTGGCCGCCGGCGCGTGCTGGTGTGGAGCATTCTGCTCTATGCCTGCTCAGCGCTGGCCGCCGGCTATGCGACTTCGCTGCCGATGCTGCTGTTCCTGCGCTGCACCACGTTCGTCGGCGTCTGCGTCGAGTTCGTGGCCGCGGTTGCATGGCTGGCCGAGCTGTTCCCCGACCCCAAGCAACGCGAAGCCGTGCTTGGCTATACGCAGGCCTTCTCGTCAGTGGGCGGCTTGTTGGTAACCGGAGCTTACTATCTCGCCGTGCACTATGCGGCGGCGCTGCCGGCCATTTACGGGGCGCACTCGCCGTGGCGCTATACCCTGATCTCGGGGGTCATTCCGGCGCTGCCGCTGATCCTCATCCGTCCCTTCCTGCCAGAGTCGCCGGTCTGGGCGAAAAAGAAAGCCGAGGGGACGCTGAAACGTCCCAGCATTCGCGCACTGTTCGCACCCGAGTTCCGGCGAACCACGCTGGTGACCGCGCTGATGTTTGCCTGCAGTTACGGCGCAGCGTTCGGCGCCATCCAACACCTGCCGCGGATCGTGCCCGGTTTGCCCGAGGTCTCCGGTCTGGCGGCGGCGCAGGTGCAAAAGACGGTCAGCAATGTGCAGTTCTGGCAGGAAATGGGCGGGCTTCTGGGCCGGTTCCTCCTGGCATTCCTGGCGGTGAGGATTCTCAGCCGCCGGCGACTGTTGCACGTGTTTCAAGCGCCCGGGCTGATCATCGTGCCGCTCGTATTCCTGATTCCAGCCGTGCGCGACCTCGAGATGCTGCAGATCGGCGTATTTCTGGCGGGACTGGCAACCGTTGCGCAGTTCAGCTTCTGGGGCAATTACCTGCCGCGCGTGTATCCGACCCATCTGCGGGGCACCGGGGAGAGCTTTGCCGCCAATGTCGGCGGGCGCATGATCGGCACTTCGGCGGCTTTCGTTACGTCCCAGCTCGCGAACATTATGCCGGGCGCCACCGCCCCGACCAAGATCGCCTATTCGGCGGCCGCCGTCGCGGCGCTGGTAT
>JACOTZ010000181.1 GCA_016178155.1 Acidobacteriota bacterium | reverse complement strand
GATCGAGGATCATGCCTGCCCCGGCGCCGGCGCCTGCGGCGGCCAGTTCACCGCCAATACGATGGCTACGGTCATGGAGATGATCGGCCTGTCTCCGCTCAACACCGCGGCGGTGCCCCAGGTTGACCCGCGCAAGCACGAAGTCTCCCGCCGCGCCGGGCGCATGATGGTCGAGGCTGTCCGGAATGAGATCAAGCCTCGGGATATCTGCACCCGCAAGGCCTTCGAGAACGCGATCGCGTCGGTCGCGGCCACCGGCGGCTCGACCAATGCCGTGCTGCACCTGCTGGCCATGGCGCGCGAGGCCGGCGTCGAGCTGACGATCGACGATTTTCAGACCGTCAGCAACCGGACGCCCCTGCTGGTGAGCCTCAAGCCGGCGGGTGAATATGTCGCGGTCGACGTCGACCGCGCCGGCGGCATCGGCGTGATCGCGCGCCGGCTGGTGGAAGGCGCCTACGCGGATGGCTCCGCGCAAACTGTTACCGGACGCACGCTCGGGGCGGAAGCCGCAGACGCCCGGGAGACCCCGGGACAGCCCGTGATCCGGCCGCTCGAGCGGCCGATCAAGCCGACCGGAGGCCTGGTCATCCTGAGAGGCTCGCTGGCGCCCGAGGGCTGCGTCATCAAGGTGACGGGGATCAACCGCACGAAGCAGCGGGGTCCCGCGCGCGTCTTCGATACGGAAGAGGATGCCATGCAGGCCGTCCTGCGCGGCGAGATCCATGCCGGTGATGTCATCGTGATCCGCTACGAGGGGCCGCGCGGGGGACCCGGCATGCGCGAGATGCTGGGCGTCACCGGCGCGATCGTGGGCGCGGGACTCGACGAGAGTGTCGCGCTGTTGACGGATGGCAGGTTCAGCGGCGCGACCCGCGGCTTCATGATCGGCCACGTCGCGCCGGAAGCGGCAAGCGGCGGCCCCATTGCTGTTGTCGAGGAAGGCGACACGATCAGCATGGACCTCGATGCGCGCACGATCGATCTCGAGGTGGCAAGCGACATCGTCCAGCAGAGACTGCGGAAGTGGACGCCTCCGAAGCCGCGCTACACAACCGGCGTTTATGCGAAGTACGTGAGACTGGTATCGAGCGCCGCCGAGGGAGCGATCACATCGATGGTGTGAAAGGCGGGGCAAACCGGTCCGCTGGTCAGCCGTCAGGCGACGTGGGCGTCCAGCATTTTCTTGACTTCGGCTTTGGGAACCGCGCCGACCCGCTGGTCCACCACGTGTCCGCCTTTGAACAGCAGCAGCGTGGGGATTCCCCGGATCTGATAACGTTGCGCGGTATTGCCGTTATGGTCGACGTTTAATTTTCCGATCTTCGCCTTGCCGTTATACTCGGCGGCGAGGGCGTCGATGGTGGGAGCCATGAGCCGGCAAGGACCGCACCATTCGGCCCAAAAATCCACCAGCACCGGGACCTCGGAGCTGATCACGTCCTGATCGAAACTCGCGTCATTGAAATCCAGCGTGTTCGCACCCGCCATGTGTAGTCTCCGCTTGTGTGATGACGTAGCCGGATGAAAGGATTCACCCGCCGAGCTGCCTGTATAGCGCCCGGTATTCCCGCGCCGACGCGCTCCAGGAATGGTCCCGCGCCATGCCCTTTTGCATCATTTCGCTCCACCGCTTCTTATCAGGGTAGGCGGCGAGGGCCGCGCGCAACGTCTCCAGCAGCGCACTTCCCGAATACTCTCGGAACTTGAAGCCGGTCTCTGTATCGATCGTATCATCGAGCCCCCCGGTCGCTCGCACGACCGGCACCGTGCCGTAGCGCAGGCTGTAGATCTGGTTCAAACCGCATGGCTCGTAACGGCTGGGCATGAGGAAGATATCCGCCCCCGCCTCGATTTTATGCGCCAGCGCGTTGTCATAGGCGAGGCGTACCGCCACCTTGTCCGGATGCCCGGAGGCCAGTTCCCGGAAGAGCCGTTCGTATTCGGGCGCGCCGGTGCCGAGCGCAACGAGCGCGAGGTCCTCGGCCGCGATCCGCTCCGCAACCTCGCCAACCAGGTCGAAGCCTTTCTGGGGCACGAAGCGGGAAACGAGTCCCAGCAGCGGACGTTCCAGATCCTCGTGCGGCAGACCGAACTCGGCGAGCAGGTCACGCTTGCACGCGCGCTTGCCGCTCAGGTCGGCCGCGCTGTAGCTTACCGCGATGTAGCGGTCGGTCTCCGGGCTCCACTCGCCGTAGTCGACACCATTGAGAATGCCGTGCAGCACGCGGCTGCGCAACCGCAGCAGGCCATCGAGGCCGAAACCCAACTCGGGCGTCTGGATTTCGCGCGCATAGGTCGGGCTCACCGTGCTGATCGCATCACTGCACGCGATCGCGCCCTTCATCAGGTTCAGGTTGCCGAGAAATTCCATGACGTCCGGGCGGAACAGGTCCGGCGGCAGGCCGAGATCGGCGAGGATGGCGGGCGGAAAGATTCCCTGATAACCAAGGTTGTGAATCGTGAACAGCAGCTTCACGCCGAAGAACGTGGGATCAGTCGCGAATGCGCGGCGTGCGAGCGGCGCGACCAGGGCCGCCTGCCAGTCATGGCAGTGAATCACATCCGGCCGAAAAAGGCGGCGCACCACGGCCAGCGCCGCGTGAGACAAGACAGCGAACCGGATGTGATTGTCGGGATAGTCGCCAGCACTGGTGTTGTACAGCTCGCCGCGGTCGTAGAGATCGGGCGACTCGACGAAGTACCAGGTCACGCCGCGCTCGACGAGCTGCCGGATGTGCACGACGCGAGGAAACGCGCCCATCCAGATCTCGACGCTCTCCGCAACCCGCGGGATCGCCGCAAGCTGCTGCTCGACGGCGCGGTAGTAGGGCATGGCCACGGCCACGGTTTCGCCCTGGGCCGCGAGCGCCGCCGGCAGCGCGCCGATCACGTCCGCCAGGCCGCCCGTCTTTGCGTATGGCGCCGCCTCGGAGGCGACCATCAGGATTCTCATGTTCTCTGCTTCGCGGCCTTACTGCCGCGGCCTGCGTTCATGCGGTTTTCCGTCGACAGTGAAGACGCGCTCTTCGAGCTTCTCATGCAGCTTGCGGCGCCAGCCCGCGGGCGTCCGGACGAAGGTGTCCCGCACGACGGCGCCGCTCACGATTTCATGCTCCAGGCCTGCCGGGCCGTATTCTCCCTGGCCGTCCGCGCGCACTCGCGTGACCTTTACGTGCACCAGCGCGACCGCCGTGTCAGTGTTGACCGTAAGCTCGACGATTTCGTTACGCATGTTGCCGGGGCGAGATTTCAGGATCTCGGCGCCGTACTTCCGCAGCTCGTCCCAGGTCATCCGGTCGCCGCGAGTGCCGACGCTGACCCAATCCGTCGTATCAAACGAAGCGTGCGCCGCGTCCAGATCCTCCACCGTTTTGGCTTGCAGCACGGCGCGCGTGGCGCGCTCGTAAGCGGCCTCGAGCTGCTTGCGAACGTCCGCGTCGCTCGCCAGGAGCGCGGCGCAAAGCAGCGGCAGAAGCAGCCATCGAATCATGATCCATTATCCGGCTATTGGGCCGCGGCGCCGGAGCGCGGGGGCGCCGCGCAAGCCGGCCCAGGGGCCGCCGTTCAATCCGGGCGCGCGCGGGCACGCGCTCCGTCCGCCGCTCATTCGCCTCCGAGGTAGAAGAAACGGAACAGGAACAGCGCGGTCAGCACGTAGACGAGCCAGTTCACTTTGCGGAACTCGCCGCGGGCGAGGCGGAGCAGCGTGTAGGCGCTGAAGCCGAAGGCGATGCCGTTGGCGATGCTGAAGGTCAGCGGGATGGTGATCATGGTCAGAAACGCCGGGATTGCAATGGCTGCGTCCGACCACTCGATTTCGGTGACGTGGGAGATCATCATGGCCCCGACGACGATCAGGGCCGGCGCGGTGGCCGCGGCGGGAATCGCACCGACCAGCGGCGCCAGGAACAGCGAAGCGAGAAAGAGCAGGCCCACGACGATGCTCACGACGCCCGAACGGCCGCCCGCCACTACGCCCGCGGCGCTCTCGATGTAGCTGACCACGGTGGACGTGCCCGCGAGCGCGCCCACTGTAGTCGCCGCGGCATCCGAGAAAAGAATGCGGTTGATGCGCGGGATCTCTCCCGAAGGGCGCATCAGCCCGGCCTTCTTGGTGACCGCCACGAGCGTGCCGACGTTATCGAAGAGATCGACGAACAGGAACACGAAGACGATGTCGAGAAGTCCCAGGCTCATGGCGCCGCGGACGTCGAGCTGAAAAGCCGTTGCGGCCATCGCGGCGGGCGTGAAGGCCTGCGGGCGCCAGTCCACCAGTCCAAGCACCGCCCCCAGGGCCGCCGTCGCGAGAATGCCTGCCAGAATGGCCACCCGAACACCCCAGGCGAGCAACGCGGAGATCAGCATCAGGCCGAACAGCGCCAGCGCGGTCGCAGGCTGCCGGAGGTGGCCCAGCGCGACCGCGGTCGCCGGGTTGGCGACGACCACTCCCGCGTTGCGCAGACCGATGAACGCGATGAACAGGCCGATGCCGACCGCCACCGCGCCATACAGGTCCCGCGGAATGGCGGACACAATCATGCGCCGCACGCCGAGCGCAGTCAGCACCAGAAATGCGATGCCCGAAAGCAACACTGCGCCCAGCGCCGTCTGCCACGGCACGCCCATGCCCTTGACCACGGCGTAGGTGAAGTACGCGTTGAGGCCCATGCCGGGCGCCAGCGCAATGGGATAGCGGGCGAGCGCCCCCATGAGCAGGCTGCCGACCGCCGAGGAAACGCAGGTGGCGGCGAGCACGCCCGTGAACGGCATACCCGCGTCACTCAATATGGACGGATTCACGAAGATGATGTAGGCCATCGTCATGAAGGTTGTAAGCCCGGCGAGGATTTCGGTGCGCCAGCTCGTTCCCAGCCGTTGGAATTCAAAATACGTTTCGAGCCGCTCTCTCACTTGAGGAACCCGAGCTTCCGCCGGTCCGCGGAGGTCATCTTCTCGGCCGCGTACCGCACCACCAAGCGCGCGCCGGTCCAGCGGGACAGGAAGCGCATGATGTCATGCGGGCGCTTGGGGTATGTCTCCTTGAGGAGCCAGCCGACGCCCTTCTGGACCATTTCATCG
>JACOTZ010000056.1 GCA_016178155.1 Acidobacteriota bacterium | reverse complement strand
CCTCGCGGACCTCGCTCTCCGGGGCGCGGGACGGGAGCGCAGCCGGCTCACTTCCGATCAGCTCCGCACGGTGCTCGATATGGCCCGGCGATACGGAGTCTCGCTCGCGCACGTGCGCGCCGTCGCCGGCCTGGCGCACGATCTGTTCGTCGGCCTGCAGCCGGTTCACGAGCTGCCGGCCGAGGATGGCAGGCTGCTGGAAGCCGCCGCCTACTTGCACGATATCGGCCACTACGTGAGCGACACCGGGCATCACAAACATTCGGCCTACCTGGTGTGGAACTCGGATCTGCCGGGATTCACCGACCGCGAGCGTGCTGCCGTCGCTCAGTTGTGCCGCTATCATCGCAAGGCCCTGCCGTCGCAGCGCCACGGCGATTTCCAGGATCTGCCCGCGGAAGAGCGCCGCAAGGTGGTGCTGCTCGCGCCGTTGCTCAGGATGGCGGATGCACTGGACCGGAGCCATGAGCAGCGCGTATCCGGAGTCGAGTGCATACAGAACAATGGATCGATGAGGGTGAACCTCCGGGCGCGCGGGGACATCGACCTGGAACTATGGGCCGCGGAGCGGGCAGGCGAACTCTTCCGCGCGACCTATGACGTCCCGCTCAGCTTCGGCAGAATGAGGCAGGCGGCATGAAGAGCGCGGTCGAGACGTTCGCGCGCGCGCGCCTGAACGATCTGCTGGACGAAGCCGTGTACTGGGTACGGCAAACGGCCAACCTGCGCAGCGAAGAGGCGGTCCACCAACTGCGCGTCTCCTTGCGGCGGCTGCAGCAAGGGCTGCGCGTGTTCGCGAAGTCTGGCAAGTCGCGACGCCGCCGATAGCGTCAAATGGCGCAAACGGCTCGACCTGCGGTAATGCGATGAAGTGGGATGACAAGCTCACCCTCGACCGGAATCTCCGCGTCATCCTGCCGGAGGTCGCGCGGGAGTGGCACGATGCCGGGCAGAAGGCCGTCGCACCGGGTACGACCTGGGACGACATGCACGATTTCCGCCTGCATACGAAACGGATGCGCTACACGCTCGAGCTGTTCCGCCCCCGCTACGGCCCCGGACTCGACAAGCATCTGAAATCGCTGCGTAAGCTGCAACAGTTGCTCGGACGAATGAACGATACGATCACCACGCACGCGCTTCTCGCGGAAAGACCCGAATTCGAAGCGCTGTTGCCGAGACTGGACCGTCGTGCCGCACGCCAGCGTGTGGAAGTGCGCGCTTACTGGCGCAGGAATTTCGCCGACGAGGCGCCCGCGTCCCGTTGGATCGACTATCTGGCCCGCGGCATCAAGCGCAGACCCGCCGGCAGTTCCTGAAGAGTCGTCGCGAAAAGCAAGAGAAACGACCCGCGGTCTCTCCTCAGGACGCCGTCGCTCCGGAATTTCTCGTCAAAGCAGCCATGCGCGTGCTCGCGCCGGGTGCCGCCATCCATGCGGCCGGCCGTGCAGTGCAAACAAGGCCCGATCCTGGCTCCACTGCCGCGCGTCCTTCTGTTATCTTCCTGCGCTGTATTCTCTTGTGCTCCTCGACCGGCGGTAGCATGCGTCGAGCAGCATCGAGTCCGCCGCTTCAACGCTGCGGTGGTTGGCTCGCGGCGGCGGACACGCAGCCCGCGGCGCTTGCGGCCCGCTTACGGTGTGACCTGCTCCAGGATGGCGAAATCGCCCGGGTTCCACGCCTGGGCGATGATATAGAGCTTGTTGCCGTACTCGCGAAGCACCGCGTTATGCACGTGCTGGAAGTTTGTCAGGCCCAGGTCCTCCTTGGGCATGACGGTCGAGATCAGCTTGTCGTCCTCGAGGATGTAGATCGGGGCGCCTTTGCTCCGGTCCGGTCCATGCAGCGACCCGACGATCGCGTACTTGCCAAGGTAGTAGATGTCGCAGGGGAACGATCCCAGCGGCATCTTTAACGTGGAAAGATAGTGTCCGAAGCGGGTGAAGCGGTCGATCTCGGAATTTGGCCGGTCCGCAACGTCCAGGCGTTTCGTGCCCGGCGGCACCGTGATGCCGTGCCCGGTCCCGAACTGGCCGGCGCCCGTGCCCCTGCCGCCAAATGCCAGGTCTTGCCAGGCGGCACGGAAAGGCTGCGTGCTCAGAACCTGCGCTGTTAACACGAAATCGAGATTCGAGTAGCCCGTCGTCACGTACAGAGTGCCGTCAATCTGTTCCACGTCGGTGGGCACGAAATTGCCGCGCCCCGCGAAGTACATATTCGGCACGGGATGACCCAGGTCCGTATCCCCATCCGGAGCCTTGAGAGCGTTCACTAGCTTGCCGTCGACTGTTGTGGTGAAAATACGGCCCGCTTGATTGCCGGGGAATGACAGATAGGTGCTGCCGTCGGCGGCGCTCCAGATGGTCGTGTTGTGCAGGTTCGTATTCTTCATCTCGGCTGAGGTGCCGAGCAGCCGCGTGCTCTTCAGGTCGCTGCTGATCTGGACGATACCCGCGCCCGGCAGGGAGAAATACGTTTCGCCCTTCCCCGGCCTGAGATCCACCGCAAAGCCACCGTGCGCCGCTTTCAGGACCTTTTGGGCCTCCGGCGGAAGGTGCTCGGAGGTATACAGCAGCTTGAACCGCATTTTGCCCTGACCGCTGACGCCGGCCGTGTGCCCTGTCGCTGCGCTCTGGGCTGCGCCGGTGGCAGCGCCGGAGGAGAGCATCCACCCGATCGCCAGCAGCCCGCTGAATATCACGCTGAACACAAAACGCTTCATGGATCACCCCTCCTGCCGAAGGTGTCATTAGAGCACAAACCGCGCTCCGTTTCCAACTGCCCGCCTGCGCTTGCAACAAGAGCGGTTCGAGCGAGTCGATTCACATCTGCCGAGCGCACCGGCTCTACGGCACGGCGGCACACAACCGCGGTCCCCTGACCGCACGCGGCAGTGCTCCAACGAGGAACAATGGTGGCTCGGGGCCGGTCTTTCAATCTCCTCATGCTGTTATGATCAACTAAGTTGACTTCGCTCACCCTGCTCGGTTCCACCGGCTCGATCGGTGTGTCCACGCTGGACGTCGTACGCCGCCTCCCCGAACGCTTCCGGGTCTACGCCCTGGTGGCTGGCCGCAACGTCGAGGCACTATCCGCCCAAATCCTCGAATTCCAGCCCACGGTCGCGGTTGTTGCAACCCCGGAAATTCGCCAGAATCTAATCAATAGGCTGCGGGATGCCGGGTTGCCGAGAAGCCGCTGGCCCGAGCTGCTCGCCGGAAACGAAGGCCGGGTGCAGGCGGCGACGGCCGCTGAAACCGATTTTGTGCTTTCGGCGATCGTCGGCATTGCCGGACTTCCGGCCACTTACGAAGCGGTCCGCTGCGGCAAGGCCGTTGGGCTGGCGAATAAGGAGGTCCTGGTCGCAGGCGGAAGGCTCGTGATGGACGCAGCGCGCCGCAGTGGTACCGAATTGATCCCCGTGGATAGCGAGCACAACGGCGCTCATCAGTGCCTGCGAGCCGGCCGCCACGGCGAAGTGGTCCGCTTGATCCTGACCGCCTCCGGTGGCCCGTTTCGCAACACCCCCATGTCCCAATTCGCCGACATCACCCCGCGCCAGGCGCTGAATCACCCCACCTGGAAAATGGGGCCGCGTATTACGATCGACTCCGCCACGCTCATGAACAAAGGCTTCGAAGTCATTGAGGCCTGCTGGCTTTTCGGTTTTACCCCCGACCAGGTCGAGGTGGTGGTTCACCCCCAATCGAAGGTCCACGCCATGGTTGAATTCACGGATGGAAGCGTGATTGCGCAGGTGTCGGCCACGGACATGCGAATGCCCATCCAATATGCCCTGACTTACCCCGAGCGGCTGGAAGCTCCGGTGCCTCGCCTGGACTGGCAAGAGGCCCGCACGTGGGAATTTCTGCCGCCGGACCGCGACAAATTCCCGCTTCTCGGGTTGGCATACCAGGCACAAAGTACTGGCGGCTCAGCTACTTGCACGCTCAACGCCGCCGACGAGATTGCCGTGGAAGCTTTCCTCGATGAGCAGATCCCGTTTCCAGCCATCGCCGAGGTGGTCTCGGGAACCCTCTCCCGGGCGCCTGTTGGGAATCCGGGATCGATTGCCGATATTCTCTCTATAGATGAAGAAGCGCGCGACATGGCCCGCCGGTGCGTCCGCCAGCGCGCGGCCGTGCGAGCGTAAATAAGAATGGTTTTGCTTCAAAACATCTGGTGGCTGCTCGTCCTGATCGGGGTCATGATCCTGATTCACGAGCTTGGACATTATTGGGCGGCCCGCTTCTTTGATGTGCGGGTCGAGGTCTTCAGCTTCGGCTTCGGGCCACGGCTGTTCGGCTTCCGCCGCGGCGAGACCGATTTCCGGTTCGCCGCCATTCTCTTCGGAGGCTACGTCAAAATGTCCGGCGAGCAGCCCGGAGACGACACCACTTCCGATCCGCGCGCCTTCTCCTCGAAAACACGCTGGCAGCGGCTGATCATCGCCTTCGCCGGGCCCGCCATGAATATCGTACTCGCGGTGGCGCTCCTCGCGGGCCTGTTCCTGGTGCGCTTTCCCAAGGTCGCCAACGCCGACGAGCCGCCCGTGATCGGGTTTGTCGAGAAGGATTCCCCCGCCGCGGATGCCGGGCTGCGCGAAGCTGACGAGATCGTCCAGATCGATGACATGGTCCATCCGAAGTGGAAAGATATCCACCTCAAGATCGCCGGGAGTGCCCGCAAACCGGTGATGATCGCCGTCCGGCGCGATGGCGAGCGGATCCATACCAGCATCACTCCCGAGGCCGACGAGAAGCTCGGCATCGGCAATGTGGGCTGGGATGAGCGGCACGACGTGCAGGTGAGCGGTGTGCTTTCCGGCATGGACGCCGAGCGTGCCGGCCTGCAGCGCGGCGATATCGTGGTCGCCGCCAATGGCCAACCCGTCCGCTCCACGGCGAAACTGCACGAGATCCTGCGCCGGAGCGACGGCAGGCCCGTCCAGGTCCTCTTCTCCCGCAACGGCCGGCAGCAGACGGTCACGGTTCAGCCCTCCTTCAGCAAAATGGACAGCAACAGCGGGCGTTGGATGCTGGGCGTGCAGCTTGAACCTCGCGTGGTCTTCGTGAAGCTGCCCTTGCCCGAGGCGATCAGGGAATCGGTGCAGCAGAACATAGACAACGCGACGCTCATCTATCAGTTCCTGCGCGGCATGATTGAGCGGCGGCTCTCGCCCAAGTCGCTCGAAGGCCCCATCCGCATCGCCCAGCTCTCTGGCGAGGCCGCGCGCGAGGGACCCATTGCTTTCATCGGACTCATGGCCCTCGTCAGCCTCAACCTCGCCATCTTCAACCTGTTGCCCATCCCCGTGCTCGATGGCGGCCTCATCCTCATGCTGCTGGTCGAGATGGTCATGCGCCGCGACCTGTCCATGCCGGTCAAGGAAGCGGTGATCAAGGTTGGCATGGTATTCCTGATGGCCGTCGTCGTCTTCGTGCTCTACAACGACATCTCGAAGATCCTGCCCGGCTAGCCGCGGCTCCCGCCGCCTGGCTCGCATCACCTCAAAAATTGTATGGAGCGGCGACCCGCGGCCGCTGCTTTTCAGCCGCGGTGAGACCGTCGGTCAGCCAATAGCCAACGCCGTATGCGGGACGGCACACTAACATAGCCTATATGCGTCCCGTCGGCCTGCTACTCGCGGCCCTCTCCCTTTTGGCCGCCGAGTACCGCACGCCGGCGGGCACACGCCGGGCCAGCGCGAGCCCCGGTAACGCGGTGCTTCCGGGCGGCCGGCTGCTGACCCCGCTCGGGGAGCACCACTTCACCGGCCCTGGCCCGTTCGGCCTCGCGCTCAGCCCCAGCGGTGCGACGCTCGCCACCTCCGACGGCGGACCGAACCGCTACTCGCTCACGATCCTCCGCCGGTCCGGAGACACGTGGCAGGCGTCGCGCATGCAAGCCCGCGGCGGCCGCCCGGGTTCCGGTGACGACTGGACCAGCGTCTTCATGGGCCTGGCCTTCGAGGACGACCGGCGGCTGTGGGCCTCCGAAGGCAATTCCGGCCGCGTCCGGCTGGTCGATACCGAAGCCCGGCGCACGCTCGCCACGGTCAACCTCAACACCGGTGGCTTCGCGGACAGCTATCCAGGCGATCTCGCGCTCGACCGCGCCCGGCGCCTGCTCTATGTCGCCGACCAGGCCAACTTCCGCATCGCCGTCCTCGACACCCGCAAGCGCCGGGTGATTGCCTCGCAGCGCGCCGGCCGGCTGCCCTTCGCCATCGCGCTTTCTCCTGACGCCCGGCGCGTGTACGTGACCAACATCGGCATGTTCGAGTACAAGCCCATCCCCGGCGCTGATCCGAGCACCGCGCGCGAAACCGGCCTAACGTTCCCCGCCTTCGGCTTTCCCTCACCCGAAGCCGTGCACGGGACACGGCGCGAGACGGTCGCCGGCAACCCGATCGATGTGCCCGGCCTGGGCGAGCCGAATGTCGCGCAGGCCAACTCGCTCGCCGTGGTCAACGTCGAAGACCCGGCGCAGCCGAAGCTCGTCACCTTGATCCCGACGGGCCGGCCATTCGGTCGGGGCGCGCACGGCGGCTCGAGCCCGTCGGGCGTGCTCGCGACCGGGACTCACGTCTACGTCTCGAACGCGCACAACGACACGATCACCGTGATCCATGCCGGAAGGCTCAAGATCGAGGGCGAGATCCCGATCCGCATCCCCGGCCTGGAACAGTACCGGGGCGTGATGCCGCTCGGCATGGCGTATCACGACCCTTCGCGCTCACTGTTCGTCGCCGAGGCCGGAATCAACGCGATCGGCGTGATCGACACGGCGGCGCGTCGCGTCTCCGGCCACTTGCCCGCCGCCTGGTTCCCTACTCGCGTGCTGATCGCCGGCGGCCGCGCCTACGTGAGCAACGCCAAGGGCTTCGGCACCGGACCCAACGCCGGACTCGAGCGCAGTTTTTCCGCCGAGCTCCGCCGCGGCACGGTTAGCATCTTTCCGCTGCCCGGCCCGGCCGGCCTGCCGGCCCGCACGGAGCAGGTATATCGCAATAACGGATTCCTGCATGCACCCGGCGCAGCTTTCGTCCCCGCGCTGCGCCACGTGGTTCTTATCGTGAAAGAGAACCGCACGTTTGACGAAGTTTTCGGCGACATCGCTCGGGACCGCCGGCCCGCGCGCTTCGGCCGCCGGGTCACGCCCAACCATCACGAGATGGCGCGGCGCTGGGCCCTGAGCGAGAACTTCTACGCCGACTCGGAGGTCAGCGTGGACGGCCATCACTGGCTGGTCGGCTCGTATCCCAACGCCTGGACCGAGTCGTCACTCATGTCCTCCTACGGCGGCCAGAAGGATTTCCGCCTCCCGACCAGTGCGCCGGGGCGCCTGCTCTTCGCGCAAAGCAACTCGTCGCTACATCCCGAGGAGCAGCTCGAAGCCGGCGCCATCTGGCACCACCTCGAACGCCACCGGATCAGCTTCCGCAATTACGGCGAGGGGTTCGAGCTGGCCGGCGTCGACGAGGGCCCCGGCCTCAAGCCGACGGGCGCGCGTTATCTCACCAACGTCCCCATGCCCGAACCGCTCTGGCGTAACACCTCGCGTACCTACCCGCAGTACAACATGAACATCCCCGACCAGTACCGGGCCACTCGCCTGATCGCCGAGCTCGAGACCATGCGTGAGCTGCCGCGGTTCATTTACGTCCATCTGCCCAACGACCACATCGCCAGGCCGCGCCCGGCCGACGGCTATCCGACCGAGGCCGCCTATGTGGCGGACAACGATTACGCGCTCGGGCGGATCCTCGAATACCTGACGCGGCGCGCCGAATGGAAGAGCATGGCCGTGCTGATCACCGAAGATGACGCGCAGGGTGGAGTTGACCACGTCGACTCGCACCGCACGATCCTGCTGGTTGCGAGCCCATACGCCCGGCGCGGCTGCGTCTCGCGCGTCAATTCGAGTTTTCCGGGGATTCTGAAGACGGTTTTCCGCCTGCTCGGGATCCCGCCGCTCAACCTCTACGACGCCACCGCCGCCGGCCTCGGCGACTGCTTCGAGGGGGTGCCCGACTTCGCGCACTACGACCTGCAGTCCATCGACAAGCAGGTCTTCGACCCCGCCCGCGCGCGCGACCCGCTCGACCCCAAGCCCTCGCCGCGCATGGACGACCCCCGCGTCCTGCGCGAGCAGCATCGCCGGCGGTGAAGCGGCTGGTGGCAGGTCCTGGTTGCCGACGCCGCCGCGGCCGGCCTCGGCGACTGCTTCGAGGGGGCGCCCGATTTCGGGTCTTCGTCAGTCCGCCCGCGCCACCCGATTGACGCCAGGTTCCTGGCGCGCATGGACGACCCGCGGCGTGCTCCGCGAGCAGCACCCCAGGCGGTGACACGCTGGTGGATCGGTTCCCGGTTGGTTTATCCGCGGCCACCGCAGCCGGCGTTGGCGACCGCCTTCGAGCGGGCACCCGATGTAACGCGGTCTTCCAGCCCGGGCGCGACCCACTTGACGTCAGGGCCGCGCATGGACGAGCGCGGCGCTGGCTCGCAGTTCTCATCAGCGCTCTACTGCAGCTTGCGGAAGGGCTGCATCTACGGGGAGCCAATTCTACACACAGCTTGTTCCAACTGGAGAGCTTATCTCAAACCTGGTGGATTCTCTTGAGTCCCGGCCAACGGTCGAAGTCTGCGTCGAAGGTTAGAATCAACCGGATTCCATGCCGTTCCATAACGGCGACGTGCACGCTGTCGCGCGCCGAAAGCGACGCGCGGTTCTGAGCGATCTCTGCGGCGCGCAGCACGTCCGTCCTCTCGATTGGGAACACCTCATCCACGATGTCCAACAGAAGCTCGAAGGCCCGACCGATCGCATCGCGGCGGTCAATTGCCACGTAGCGGTGCAGGATTTCCTGCAGCACTTCCGCGTCAGTTACGAGGCGCTGTCCGCCTGCGATCAGGCGCTCGAGGATAACCTGAGCCTCGCTCTTGTGCGGGTGCGGGGCTCCGATGAGGTACATCGGAATGTTGGAGTCAATGAAGATCAACCCTGGTAGCCTCGCTCGATTTCGCTCACCATCTGGTCGATATCAGCGCTCGGGAATGCATACTCAACACCCCGCCGCAGGGCCTTCAGTTTTGTCTCGGGATCATTCAGGGGTCTCTTCTCGCGTGCCTCGCGCAGGGCACGACGGACCCACTCGCCGACCGTGAGGCGTTCACGCCGGGCGAGGCGCTGAATGTCAGTCATTTCCTGGTCGGGCAGCAGAACTTGGAGCCGCTTACTCATAGAGTGAGTATAGCATACTCATAATATGAGTCGCGGCGGCGGCTCGAGAATGGGTTGAAATCCGCCTTTCTGGTCAGCCAGCGCTTACTTCCCCAACTCCGTCTTTGCTCGCCGGCAATTGTACGATCTGCCAGACGACCTCTGGACCCGCATTAGCATCGAGCCACCGTACTTCTGGTCGAGCCAAGACCGCCGGTTGACATACGAGACACCCGAATCCCTGTACAACCGAAGGTCAGTCTCGGCAGACGCGCGGGAAAACAATCTCAAGGCTTTCCGCAGCAGAAGCGCTGACCAGAAAATTCGCGCTACCGCCCCGCCTTGACCACCTTCTCCACCGCGCCCGCCACCACCTCCAGCCCGACCTCCCCCTCGTAGTCGCTGCGGATCAGGCCGCCGGCGTCGACGACGTACAGGTGCGGCAACTGCACGCGCGGGTTCTCGGGCGTCGCCCGCATATAAGATGCGGCCACCTGGCCGCAGTCGAACAGCATCGGGCCGGTCACCTTGTGCTCGGCCGCGTACTTGGTTACCGTCGCCTGCGTGTCCGGCGGCATCACGATCGAGAGCACCGCCAACTCGCCTTTGTACTTCGCCTTCACCGCCTCCAGCACCTTCGACACGGTCGCGCAGTGCGGGCAGTCGGTCCGCATGAACTCGACCAGCACCACCTTGCCGCGATAGTCCGCGAGGTCATGCTGCTGCAGCCTGGCGTCCGGCAGCGAGAACCCGGGCGCGCGCCGCGCGGCGGGTCCCTGCGCCGCCAATACGGCCGCCGCCATCGCCCCAACCAGGAGGAATCTCATCGCGCAACCACCTCCTTGCTTTCCACCAGCGCCCGCAGCGATTCCGCATACGGCGCCTCCGCCACACCGCGCTCCGTGATGATCGCGGTGACGTAGCGGTTCGGCGTCACGTCGAAGGCGGGGTTCTCCACGCGAATTCCCTCGGGCGCGACCGGGACGCCGAATACGTGCGTCACTTCCGACTCGGGCCGCTGCTCGATCGGGATTCGCTCGCCCGATTCGAGCGCCAGGTCGAGCGTCGATACCGGCGCCGCCACGTAGAACGGCACCTCATTCTCCTTCGCCAGCACCGCCAGCGAGTATGTGCCGATCTTGTTCGCGACGTCGCCGTTGGCCGCGATCCGGTCGGCGCCTACCACCACGCAGCCGATCCGCCCCGACTTGAGAAAATATCCCGCCATGTTGTCCGTGATCAGCGTCGCCGGGATGCCGTCCTGCTGCAGCTCCCAGACGGTCAGCCGTGCGCCCTGCAGGAACGGCCGCGTCTCGCCGGCGATGACGTCGATGCGTTTGCCCGCCGCCACCGCCGCCCGGATCACGCCGAGCGCCGTTCCGTAGCCCGCCGTCGCCAGCGCGCCCGCGTTGCAATGCGTCATCACCGTCCTGCCGTCGGGCACGAGCGGCGCTCCGTTGCCGCCGATTGCCTTGTTGATGGCGATGTCCTCGAGCTTGATCTGCCGCGCCTCGGCCGCCAGCCGCTCGCGAATCGCCTCGACCGGTCCACTGCGCGCTTCCGCGTAGACCCGCTTCATGCGCTCGATCGCCCAGAACAGGTTGACCGCGGTCGGCCGCGTGGCCGCGAGCGTGTCGCAGATCTCGCGGAACTCCTCGTCGAGCCGTGCCGGGTCCGCTCCCAGCACGCCGAGCGCGACCCCCATCGCCGCCGCCACGCCGATGGCGGGCGCACCGCGCACCACCATGGCCCGGATCGCCTGGGCCACTTCGCGGTAGTCGTGGCAGGTAACGAACACCTGCTCGCGCGGCAGTCGCGTCTGGTCAATCATGACGACCCCGGCCGGGGTCCACTCGATGGTCTCGATCATTCCGGTCCTGTTCCCAATCGCTGGCTGATAAAGTAGAGCGCGAAGAAGGTCCCATTGTAGGCGGCGTGCGCGATGGCGGCGGCCGCAGTCGAGCCCGTGACGTATCGCACGACTCCGAACGCCGAGCCGGCCCCGGCGATCAGCAGCACCTGCTTCCACGACCAGCCGTATTGCGGCGCGTGCGGCAGCGCAAACAGCAGCCCGACCACTATTACGCCGGCCGCGGCGCCCAAGGTTCTCGTCATCAGCGGCAGGAGCAGGCCGCGGAAGAAAAGCTCCTCGGCGACCGGCCCCACGGTCACCGCCAGTACCGCGACGGTCGCGAGCGCCGCCGGGTCCTGCAGCAGCTCGTACATGGGGCCCTTGACCTGAGACACTTTCATCACCGCCGCGGCCACCACCACGGCCACCGCCAGCGCCATGCCCACCAAAAGCCACAGCGACGGCCGCCGCGGCATCGACCAGCCGAGAGAGCTCCAGAACGGCCGGTCATAGCGGATACGGAAGAGAGCCTTCAGGATCAGAAACGAGAGCCCGTACACGGCGAATTGCGCCGCCAGCATGTAGACCGAGCGATTCCCCGGAACACGCAGTACGTGAATGGCGAAGGTGGTACCCGCCATCACGATCATGAACAGCGGCAGCGTGAGGAAGAGATACAGCACGAAGTCGCCGTAAGTCCAGAAGGGATAGCGCGGCTCGTCGGGCGCTCGCTCCAGGTCGCCGGGCGCGGGCTGCGGTTCCGCCTGCCCCTCGAGCTCCGGCTCGAATTGGCGCTCTTCGCCGTTCACGATTCGCACTCGGTCAGCGCCGCCGCCAGCAGCGGAACCAGCAGCTCGTGATGGCCCGTGATCGCGTATCCACGCCCGCCGGCGTTCACGTGTGGCCGCTCCACCACGTTCACGCGCGGCCGATAATGCTGCAAAAAGTCGAAGTTCACGGTCGTGAAATTGGCGAGCGGCAGCCCCAGGTTGCGGACCACCGACACCGCTTTGAGGAACACCTCGGGCATGATGACGGCGGATCCCACGTTCAGGTAGACACCGCCGCCGTCGAGCTGCGCCACCAGCGCGCAGAACAATCGGAAATCGCGGTGCGAGCCCGCGCCCAGCGAGGCCGCATCGAGCCGCGGGTGCGTGTGCGGCGTGTCGGTGCCGATGGCGACGTGCACCGTCACCGGCACGCTCGCCAGGTACGCCTCCCGCAGCAGGCTGGCCGCGCCGAACTTTTCATCGGCGGCACGCTCCAGGTGCCGGCCGACGGACTCTCCGATGCCCAGCAGATACCGGTTGCCCTCGGAGATCGCAATCGCCAGCTCGCGCCCGGTCTCTTCGGCCGACCCGAACCGGCCGTCGGGCAGCACCGCTTCCACGTCCTCGCTGGTATGGCCTGCGAGCGCGATTTCGAAGTCGTGGATCATGGCGGAGCCGTTCATGGAGAACGCGCTCGCGTACCCGCGCTTCATCAGGTCGATCAGGACCGGCGCGAGCCCGCACTTAATCACGTGGCCGCCCATGCCCCACACAATCGGCTTGCCCGCCGCGCGCGCCTCGAGCAGGGCCGAGACGACGCTGCGGAACGAATCGGCGCCCAGCAGCCGCGGCAGGGAATCGAGAAGCCCGAGCACGCCTTCGCCTTTGACGAACGGCCGCCCGAAATGCTCGGTGCGTACTTTGCCGCCGCGTTCCGCGAGCGGCACGGTCCGCAGACCCGCGAACTCGAGCGGTCTGATCTTGTATCTGCTCACGCCACCTTCCCGAGGTCTCGTTGGCGGGCACGGCTCGGCTCCGCCAGCCGCTCCGCAACCGGCAAAGCGCCAGGCGGATTCGTGATCCCGGACTGCCGTTTCAGTCGAGCCGCTATGCTGTTCGCATAGCCGGGCAGGTTGCGACAAGTCGCAGGCTCGCCGGCTTGCGCAGCCGGCTGCTCATTTCCCGTGCCCGGCGCGGACGAGGACGTGCGTCCCGGCGCTCCACGCCCGCTCACGCCACCTTCCCGTTGCGCAGCACCTTGACCAGGGCCTCCGCCGTGTAACTCCGGCGGCTGCGCGCCACCTGCTCCGGCGTGCCGCACGCCACCACTTCACCGCCGCGCTCGCCGCCTTCCGGCCCCAGGTCGATGATCCAGTCGGCGGTCTTGATGACGTCGAGCTGATGCTCGATCACCACGACCGTGTTGCCCAGCTCCACCAGCCGGTGCAGCACGTCGAGCAGCTTGCGTACGTCGTCGAAGTGCAATCCCGTGGTCGGTTCATCCAGGATGTACATGGTGCGGCCGGTCTGGCGCCGGCTCAGCTCACGCGCCAGCTTGATGCGCTGCGCCTCGCCTCCGGAAAGAGTCGTCGACGACTGGCCGAGGTGAATGTAATCCAACCCGACTTCTATCAGCGTGCGCAGCTTGGTCTGGATCGCCGGGATGTTCTCCAGCACCTCCAGCGCCTCTTCGGCCGTGCTCTCCAGCACATCGGCGATGGACTTGCCTTTGAACTTCACCTGCAGCGTCTCCTGGTTGTAGCGCTTTCCGCGGCAGACATCGCAGGTGACGTAGACGTCCGGGAGGAAGTTCATTTCGATCCGCTTCAGCCCGTCGCCCTGGCAGGCCTCGCAGCGCCCGCCCTTCACGTTGAAGCTGAAGCGGCCAGGTCTGTAGCCGCGCTCCCGCGACTCGGGCAGCATCGCGAACAGGTCGCGGATGGGCGTGAACGTGCCGGTGTACGTGGCCGGATTCGAGCGCGGCGTGCGCCCGATCGGCGCCTGGTCGATCTCGACGACCTTGTCGATGTGCTCCAGCCCGAGGACGCGGTCGTGCGCGCCGGGCGTCACCAGCGAGCGATAGATCTTTTGCGCGAGCGTCCGGTAGAGGATGTCGTCGATCAGGGTCGACTTGCCGCTGCCCGATACGCCGGTCACTACGATGAACACGCCCAGCGGAAACTCCACCGTGATGTCCTTCAGGTTGTGCTCCCGCGCGCCCTCGATGATGAGCGACTTGCCGTTGCCCCGGCGCCGCTGGCGCGGGGCCTCGATGGCGAGCTTGCCCGCAAGATAGCGTCCGGTGAGCGAGTTGGGGTCGCGCTCGATGTCGAGGGGTGTCCCCTGCGCCACAAGCTGGCCGCCCAGCCGTCCCGCTCCGGGCCCGAGATCGATGACGTAGTCGGCCCGCTCGATGGTGTCCGCGTCATGCTCGACTACCAGCACGGTATTGCCCAGGTCGCGCAAGCGGCCAAGTGTGTCGAGCAGCCGGTGGTTGTCCCGCGGATGCAGGCCGATTGACGGCTCGTCCAGTACGTACAACACGCCGCGCAGCTTCGATCCGATCTGCGTCGCCAGGCGAATTCGCTGTGCCTCGCCACCGGAGAGCGTCGCCGCCCCGCGCTCCAGGCTGAGATAATCGAGCCCGACCGCGGTCAGGTACTCGAGCCGCTGCGTGATCTCCTCGAGCACGCGGCCGGCGATCTGCTGCTCCCGCTCGCTCAATTGCCAGGTTGACAGCAGAGGCAGCAGTCGAGCCACCGGCGTCTCGGTCACCTGAGCGATGGTCGCGCCCTTTACGCGCACCGCCAGGCTCGTTTGTTTGAGGCGCTTGCCCTTGCACGCGGGACAGGGCGTCGTCGACATGTACTCGGTCAGCCACTCCCGGTAACCTTCGCCCGCCTCGGCGTACGTTTCGTCGAGAATCGCCAGGATGCCCGGAAAGCCTTCGCCGCCGTACAGCAGCAGCTTCTGGATCTTCCTCCCCATTTGCTCGAAGGGGACCGAAAGGTCGAGGCGCATGCACGCCGCCGCCTGGCCTAGCCGGTCGTTCATGTAGCTGGAGCTGCCCCCGGGACCGATGCCGCCTTCGAGCAGCGGCTTCGACGGATCCACGATTACCTTGGCCGGGTCGAAGGCCCACTTGCTGCCCAGGCCCGTGCAGTTCTCGCACGCTCCGTAAGGGCTGTTGAACGAGAACGACCGCGGCTCGAGCGCGGGCACGCTCCTGCCGCACTCCGGACAGGCGAACTTGAGCGAGAACAGCTTCTCGGGTCCGCCCACAACCGAGACCTGCGCCAGCCCGTCCGCCAGCTTGGTCGCCGTCTGGACCGAGGCCTCCAGCCGCTTCTCGACCCCCGCCTTAACCGGAAATCGGTCCACGACGACTTCGATCGTGTGGTTCTTCCGCTTGTCTAGCCGGATGTCCTCATCCAGGCTGCGCAGCTCGCCGTCGATGCGCGCCCGCAGGAAGCCGCGGCGGGCGAAAGCCTCGAGTTCCTTCTTGTATTCGCCCTTGCGCCCCCGCACCACCGGCGCCAGGACCATGACCCGCTGCTCGGCGCCGAGCGCCATCACCTGCTGCACGATCTGCTCGATCGTCTGCTTCGTGATCTCGCGGCCGCAGTCGGGACAGTGCGGCACGCCGATGGCCGAGTACAGCAGGCGGAGGTAATCGTAGATCTCGGTGATTGTTCCGACCGTCGAGCGCGGGCTCCGGCTGGTTGTCTTCTGCTCAATGGAAATCGCGGGGCTGAGGCCGTCGATCGAGTCCACCTCCGGCCGCTCCATCTGGTCGAGAAACTGGCGCGCGTAGGGCGACAAGGTCTCGACGTAGCGCCGCTGGCCCTCGGCGTAGATGGTGTCAAAGGCGAGCGACGACTTGCCGGAACCGCTCAGTCCCGTGATGACCGTCAAGGTGTTGCGCGGGATCTCAACGTCGATATTTTTCAGGTTGTGCTGGCGCGCGCCATGCACGCTGATCCGCTCAAGCATCTGCGTGTACGGGGTAAACCTTATTGTCGCAGAACGGTGTGGTTGTGCTTCGAAGCAGTCGCTTCCTCGCTGGCCGGAGGCTTTTCCTTACCGCCGCCCGCCCAGGAGATGCCGGACGCATCGAGCCTGCGCTTGGCCCACTTGAGCAGCCGCCGGATAGGAGGGAAGTAGTCGCCGAGGATGATGAGCCCGGGAATGATAAATACCCATCCCGGCATGATCGGCAGGATCAGGCCGGCCAGGCCGATCAGCAGCAACCCGATTCCGACAATGACCCTCAGCAGGTGCCTCATTCGTTTCTAAACCCGTGGACCGCCGCCGGGTCGGGTTTCCCATTCGTCCGGCCGCGGCCGTTAGCCGCACTTCCGGACCCGGCTGCCGGCGCCCGATCGCTGGCAGACGCCGCTAACTATAAGACGCACGCCGTGGCCACCGCACTACAGTCGGGTTGGCCCGCCCCCACGCGCTCTTCTGCCGGCAGCCGGTCCCTTCCGGGCCTCGGTCCGCAACTTGCGCCCGCGAGCCGTTGAGCCGCCGAGTTGTCAAACCATTCGGCGGAAGAAGCCGCTGTGACAAACCGGAGGAAGGTTATGTCTCCTCAGGAACCCT
>JACOTZ010000055.1 GCA_016178155.1 Acidobacteriota bacterium | reverse complement strand
CTCTTCCGCGCCGACTGCTATGACCAGGGCGTCCTCATGAAGGCCTCCGCCTACGATGCCCGCGTCGATTTGGCTTTGTTTCGCACTCTCCGCCGGCTCGATCAGCTCGCGCCCGGACCGGACTCCAGCGCGCCCGCCGAAGACCCTCCCGAGCCGCCCCCGGAGCCCACAACGGCCATCGATTCAACAGACTGCCAACCTCAGCCGGAATCCGCGGAACGAACCCATTCCCAAAATCGGACACTCGCCTCGCCCCCCGAGCCTGCGCTTGAGACCGGCATTCCCGGCCCGCCGGCGCCGCCGGCGGCCCCGCCGGGACACTCGCCTACCGCGTCGAGAACGGCGGTCGAGTCCGGCCCGCTCAACCAACTTGCCCTGCCCGCGCAAAAGCTCTCGCCACAAGCGCCGGGCAACCCGCCCGTCCCGGGGCGCTCCCTCGATGCTTCCCCGGCAACCTCGCGGACAAAGGCGCCCGCAAAGCCAACCAACACGTACGCGCCCGCCGCCTTCAGTCTGGGGCAGAACTCCCGGCATACTGGCTTGACCGTATTGACCCGGCCCTACCTCTCGCACAGCATGGGACTTAGCCTGAAGTATTCGTGTCGGCCGCACCTCGCGGCAGGGAAAGGGGTATCTGTGAGCAAAACGTTAGGATTGTGGACCATCGCGCTTGCCTGGACAGTCGGGGTCTGCCTCGCCCAGGAAACGCGCGGCGGCATCACCGGAAGAGTGAGCGATCCGCAGGGCGCCATGATTCCGGGCGCCGCCGTCACCATCACCAACATCCAAACCAACACCATCAGCCGAACAACCACAAGCACCAGCGGCTACTTTGAAATCAACCTGCTGTTCCCCGGCGAATACTCCGTCACCGCCGAAGCCGCCGGCTTCAAGAAATTTGTCCGCAGCGGTCTCGTGCTGAACGTCGCCGGACGGCTCGACATTCCCATCCAGTTACAGGTCGGCCAGATGGCCGAAGTGGTGGAGGTCACGGCTGAAGCGCCCCTGCTCGACACCACCACCGCCTCCGGCGGGCGCGTGATCGACAACCGTCAGATCATGCAACTGCCCTTCTCCGACCTCAACCCGTTCGTGCTCGCGGGTCTCGCGCCGGGCATGCAGTGGACCGGCCGGCCCGACTATCGGCGGCCGTTCGACAACAACGGCACTTCTTCGTTCAACACCATGGGCGGCGTCGGACCGAACGAGTACACCATCGACGGCGCTTCCAACATCCACGGCAGCGTCGTCGCTTACGTGCCCCCGGCCGACGCGGTCGAAGAGTTCAAGCTCGAGACGACGCCCTTTGACGCATCCTACGGGCACACCTCCGGCGCCACCATCAACGTGATGACCAAAGCCGGGACCAACGATTTCCACGGCAGCATTTACGACCAGCACTGGCAGAAGCGCTGGAATGCCACCCAGCACTTCCAGCGGCTGCAATACGAGAACGATCTGCGCACCGGCAAGAAGAAGCCGGGCGATGAAAAGAATCCGCCCGGACGGCAAAACTACTATGGCGCCGGCGTCGGCGGGCCTGTCTGGATCCCCAAGGTGTTCGACGGCCGCAACAAGCTGTTCTTCTATTTCATGTACAGCGGCATCATGAAGGACGAGCCCGAGCCGGGCTCAAATGTGAACCAGACCGTGCCGAAAATGGCCTGGCGGCAGGGCGATTTCTCCGACATGCTGGCCATTGATGCCGCGAAATACACCATCTACGACCCTCGATCCGCTTCCCGCGACGCGAACGGCGTCGTTCGCCGCACGCCCTTCCCCGGCAACAGGGGCATTCCCGTCCTGAACCCGATGTACAAGTTCTACGAGCCCCTATATCCCAAACCGAACGATGTCCCGGGGCTCGTCTCGCCCGAAGGTTTCAACAACTACTTCGCCTCGGGCATGCCGAAAAACGAGCGCTTCAAGTCCGCTATCCATCGCATGGATTTCAACATTAATGAGCGGCATCGCGTCTACGGGCGCTGGTACTGGAACCGCCGCAACGGCGACGAGTATGACTGGACTTACGAGACGAAGCGCGGTCTTCAGAGCAATGGCATCACGCGCATCAATAAGGGGGTCGGCGCCGATTACGTCTGGACCATCGGCAACGCAACCATTCTGAATGCCACCGTCAACTGGGGCCGCTATGCCGACGGTAGTTCCGGCAGCCTGGTCGCGATCGGGACAAGCTTCAAACCCAGCGACGTGGGTCTTCCCGCCTACCTCGACCAGAAAGCCGGTGAGTTCCACCGCCTCCCGGGACTGGACTTCAACAACATCTCCGATCTGCGCTCCGGCTATCCGTTCATCGGCAATCGTGAGACCACCGGCCAGGCAAGGCTCGCACTGACCACCATTAAGGGCAATCACTCGCTGAAGTTCGGTTTCGACGAGCGCCGGTACTGGAACACGCGCGGCGGCCCGGGCAACACCTCCGGCAACTTCACCTTCCGCAACGGCTATATGCGCGCCGCCGACAACGACAACCGCTCTTCCAGCCATGCCCTGGATTGGGCCGCCTTCATGATGGGCGTCCCCACCGGCATCGGCATCGATACCAACGATTCCGCGTACTGGTCGACGCCCTGGCGCGCTGCGTATCTACAGGACGATTGGCGCATCACCAACCGCTTCCGCGTCAATCTCGGCCTGCGCTACGAATTTGAGGGCGGCATCAGAGAGCGCTTCAATCGCGGGCTCGCCGGCGGCTGGGACTACGGCTTCCAGTTCCCCTTCTCGGCCGCTGTCGAAGCCGCCTACGCAGCCAACCCCTTGCCGGAGCTCCCGAGCATCCAGGTTCGGGGAGCAGGCAGCTACCTCGGCGCCGCGCATGACAGTTACACCGACGGCACCAACCACCTCCTGCCCAGGATCGGTGTCGTGTACCAGCTCGGCAACAAGACGGTCCTGCGCACCGGCTACGGCTGGTATTACGATTCCTACAGCACCTTCCGCGACCGGCCCAACCAGATCGGCTACAGCCAGGGCACCGGCACCGTGATCAGCACGGATAACGGCCTCAGCTTCTGCTGTGGCGTCGGGGCCGCGGCTAACCTCGGCTCCGGACGCACGCTTCTCAACGATCCCTTCCCGGTCCGCGCGACCGGTACGCGCTTCGATACCCCGTACGGCAATACCCTCGGCCCCAACATCTTCGCCGGCCGCGGTCTCGATGTCGAGCCCCGCGACTACGCTCCCGCGTTTCAGCAGCGCTGGCGCATCGGGATCCAGCGCGAGCTCTCGAACAACATCGTTGTCGACGTCTCCTACAACGGCGCCTTCGCCAGGATTCCCGTCTTGCAGCGCATCGACTACCTCCCCGAGCAGTATTGGGCGACCGGAAACACGCGCAGGCAGGATATCGATAACGACCTCAATCGCAACGTCCCCAACCCCTTCAACATTCGTAACCTCGGAGCGCTCCAGCAGTCGAATCCCACGCTCTACAGCTATCTGTCAACCGTGGGATTCTTTACCGGCTCGACCATCCGCAGGCATCAGTTGCTGCGAGCCTTTCCGCAGCTGAACGGGTCGGATGGGCTGCGCCCGAACACCGAATTCAAAGATGTTCGGGGAAAGAACAAGTATCACGACCTGCAGCTTCAGCTCGACAAGCGTTTCGCCGCCGGCTTCCAGACCACCGTCATGTACACATACGCCAATGGACAGGAGGCCGATTTCTATAACAACCAGTTCGACCCCATGCCGCTCGTCTTCAGGCCCCAGGACGCCCTCCGGCCGCACCGCTTTGCCTGGACCGCCATCTGGGAGCTGCCCTTCGGCAAAGGCCGGCGCTTTATCACCGGCGGCCCGGCGCAGCACATTCTGGGCGGCTGGCAGTTGAGCTGGATCTACCAGTTCCAGAACGGCGCCGCCACCGGCTGGGGCAATCGCTTCTTCTATGGCGACCTCGACCAGATCGGCGATCTGTTCCAGCACGAGGACGTCCACTCGAAGGATATCCACGTGTGGTTCGATCCGAACATTATCTACAACGGATCCGGCGCGGTGCCTTCGAATTTCGTCGGATTCGAAGGCCGTTCCAACATGCAGCCCGGCAGCTACCATGTCCGCATGTTCCCCACGCGCCTCGAAGAGCTGCGCTCTGACGGTATCCGCACCTGGGACGTCAAGATCCTCCGCAAGTTCCGGCTCTACGAGCGCGCCGCGTTCAATTTCTCCGTCGATCTGTTGAACGCGACGAACCACACGAACTTCGGCGGCCCGAACACCGACCCAACGAACCGTAACTTCGGCCGCGTGACCTCAACCAACGGCTACGCCCGCGTGATCCAGCTCACCGGCCGGATCGAGTTCTGAAGCGTGCCTCGTCTCCGTCCTACTCTGAGACCATAGCGCTGGGTCTCATACCGTTTAATCCGGCACCGCCGGAGGCACCGCTGAGCTGCGACCGTGAGGGATCGGCACTCGGCGTTCTGAGCCGCGACCTGTTCTGAGCCGCGACCGAGCCGCGACCTGTTCTGAGCCGCGACCGAGCCGCGACCGTGAGGGAGCGGTATAGGCCGGCAAGATCCGGGGATAATCAGGTTATGCGACTGGCGTTTCCATTTGGCATGCTGCTCTCATTGGGCGTGTTAACTTTGATTCCCGCTGCGACTCGGACGGAATCTCGCGCGGGAGTCACTACGATGCGTGTGCCCGGCGGAGGCATTCAGCCGCAGGTGGTCGTCGACCCGCAAGGCCTCGTGCGCCTGATCTACTTCTCCGGCGATCCCCGGCACGGAGACGTGTACTACGTCCGATCGGCCGATTCCGGCCGCACCTTCTCGGTGCCCATGCGCGTCAACAGCCACGAGGGCAGCGTCACCGCGATGGGTACGATTCGCGGCGCGCAACTGGCCGTCGGACGAGCGGGAAGGGTCCACGTGGCCTGGAACGGCTCCGGCGCCGGACCCAAGGGGCCGCTGAACCCGGAGTCATTGAAGAACGGCATGCCCATGCTCTATGCGCGATTGAATGACACGGGAACCGCCTTTGAGCCCGAACGCAATCTCATGCAGCGGACCTTCGGCCTGGACGGCGGCGGCGCGGTAGCCGCCGACCCCTCGGGCAATGTCTACGTGGGCTGGCACGGCAAGGCCGCGGGCGCCGCCAAAGGAGAAGCGGGCCGCGAGTTCTGGATCGCGCGCTCGCACGACGATGGACGTACCTTCTCGCCGGAATCGCGCGCCTGGGACGAGCGCACCGGCGCCTGTGCCTGCTGCGGCATCGGCCTGTTCGCCGACCAGCGCGGAACGTTGTACGGCCTCTATCGCTCCGCTACGAACGGCATCCATCGGGATATCTATCTCTTGACCTCTCGCGATCAGGGGATGAGTTTCAACGGTGCGTTGCTGCACAAGTGGGAGATCAATGCCTGCCCCATGAGCAGCATGGGCTTAGCGGAAGGACGTTCCGGCGTGCTGGCGGCGTGGGAAACCGGCGGCCAGGTCTATTACGCTCCCGTGCGCGGCGCCGGATCGAGCTCGTTTGCACCCGTGGCCGCCACGCTCGAAGCGAACAGGCGAAAGCACCCGCGGCTTGCGGTGAGCTCGAAGGGCCGCACCATCCTGGTCTGGACCGAGGGCACGGGCTGGCAGCGCGGCGGAGCCATTGCCTGGCAGGTGTACGACGAAACCGGAAAGCCCACCGCTGAGCGAGGCACTTTGCCCGGTCTCCCCGCCTGGAGCTTTGGCGCGGTGATGGCGCGGGCGGATGGAGGCTTTACCATCGTCTATTAGCATGAGCCTGCCGAATCCGCCATACCCGCCTGTGCCATAGTGGGACCGCATGACCACCGCCAGACTTCTGCCATTCCTCTGTGCCGTCACTGCCATGGCGCAGGTCTGCGAGCTTTCGGTCTCCGGCGTCAACCGCAACCGGCGCCTGATCGGCGGCGTGAATGCCGAATGCCCGGCTCCGAACCCGTTCCACACGGCGCCGTTCGGCAACTGGGGCGTGACCTCGAACTTCGGATCCAAGGAGAACGGCCACCAGTTTCAGGGCTGGTGCCATAACACCCGCGTCTGCGACAACAACGGCTCGTGCCACGACAATTGCGCCGACGGCTGGTATGAGTGGAATAGCTGCACCGATGACCCGGCGTTCCGCGCGCCCAACTGCACTCTCTACAACGCGAACGAGTGCCGCGAGCAAGTCACCGTCACCGGCGTCAACGTCCACGGCACGCGCGTGGCAAATCTTGCGGCGAGTTGTCCGGCGGATACCAATGGCGACGGCCTCGCCGATTCGGGCGGGTGCTCGAGGATGTCGTTCTACTCGAGCGGCACCAATTTCATGTCGGTCTACGAGCTGGACCCCGCCTCCCCCGACGAGCTTGTCCAGACGATCTACTTCCCGGAAACGGCGCTTGATCTCAGTTGCGGCGTGTTCGGGTGCGCCCGCGCGGCGAGCGGCTGGATGCGGCCCAGCGCCTATGACAGTCCCGTCTCCCCGGCGCGCATCTCCGCCGAGATGGCGACCGTCGTGAATCACGTCACCTTCCGCGACCCGTCGCGGGTTTGCGGCCCGGCTGCCGCTTCGGCCAGCGCAGTCTCGGGGGCGAGCTATCGTGGACCTGTGCTGGCCGCGGGCTCGATCGCGAGCGCGTTCGGCCTGGGCTTCAGCTCCGAAATCGCGGCCGCGGCGGCTCTCCCCCTGCCGGTCTCGCTCGCCGGGATATCGATCAGTGTCAAGGACGCTGCGGGTGCCTCTCGTGCCGCGCCCCTGTTCTACGTGTCTCCTTCACAGATCAATTGGCTCCTGCCCGAAGGGACCGCGCGCGGACTCGCTGTCGTCACCATCTCTCGGGGCGATACCATTCGCTGGAACGCCGGGGCACTGATCGATTCGGTTGTGCCCGGCCTGTTCAGCGCTGATGCTACGGGCTCGGGCGTGGCGGCCGCCGTCGCGCTCCGCGTGGCCGCCGACGGCACGCAGACCTCGCAGCTCGTCTTCGACTGTGCCTCCGGCTCCTGCCGCGCCCTGCCGGTCGATCTGGGCGCCGCGTCGGACCAGACCTACCTCCTGTTGTTCGGCACCGGCATCCGGGGCCGAACCAGCCTGGCCGCGGTTTCGGTGCGCATCGGCGGCGTCGCCTGCGCTCTGACGTACGCGGGCCCGCAGGGCCAGTTCATCGGTCTTGACCAGGTGAATGTCGCGCTCCCGCGCACCCTGGCCGGCCGCGGCGACCTCGACACCCTTCTTGGGGTGGACGGGCGCGCCGCGAATCCGGTTCGCGTCACCCTGAAGTAAGCCCCGCGCAGGACGGCGTCAGGGGCGGAAGGCGGCGGCCGCCTCCGCGGTCGCGCCGATGTCAGCGGCGGTGTGGGCGGTCGACATGAAGGCCGCCTCGAACTGGGAGGGCGCGAGGTAGACGCCGCGCTCGAGCATCCAGTGGAAGAATCGGCGGAACTGATCGAGGTTGGAGCGCTTCGCGGTTTCGTAATCGGTGACGGGGCGATCGGTGAAGAAGAAGGTGAACATGGAGCCGGCGCGATTGCCCGTGGAGCCGGGCGGCGCGGCGGCGCAGAGGCGCGCGGTCTTTTCATCGAGGTCGCGGTAGATGCCGGGGTTCTGTTTGATGTGGCGGAGCATGGCGAGGCCGGCCGCGACCGCGAGCGGATTCCCGGAGAGCGTGCCCGCCTGATAGATGGGACCGAGCGGGGCGATGCGGCTCATGATGTCGCGCCGGCCGCCGTAGGCGCCGATGGGCAATCCGCCGCCCATCACCTTGCCCATGGTGGTCAGGTCGGGCCGGATGCCGTACAGCTCCTGCGCGCCGCCGCGGGCAAGGCGAAAGCCCGTCATGACCTCATCGAAGATGAGCAGCGCGCCGTGCCGGGCGGTGAGCGCGCGAATGCCTTCGAGAAAGCCGGGCTTCGGCGGAACGCAGCCCATGTTGCCGGCGACGGGCTCGACGATCACGGCCGCGATGCGGGCGCCGTGGGCGCGGAAGGTGTCTTCGAGGCGGTCGAGGTCGTTGTAGGGCAGCGCGATCGTGGTGGCGGCGAACTGGTCGGGCACGCCGGCGGTGTCGGGGATTCCGAGAGTGGCGACGCCCGAGCCGGCCTTGACCAGCAGGGAGTCGACGTGGCCGTGGTAGCAGCCCTCGAACTTGACGGTGAGCTCGCGGCCGGTGAAGCCGCGCGCGAGGCGCAAGGCGCTCATGACCGCCTCGGTGCCGGAGTTGACCAGCCGTACCAGCTCGACCGAGGGCATGGCTTGGCGGATCTCGTCGGCGAGCTCGAGCTCGCGCTCGGTAGGCGCGCCGAAGCTGGTGCCGGTCTCGAGCACTTCCCGCAGCGCGTCGATGACGAAGGCGGGGCGATGGCCGAACAGCAGCGGGCCCCAGGAGCCGACGTAGTCGATGTAGGAGTTGCCGTCGACGTCGTAGAGCCGCGAGCCGTCGCCGCGCGCGATGAACAGGGGCGTGCCCCCGACGCCGCGGAACGCGCGCACGGGGGAGTTCACGCCGCCGGGGATCAGGGTCTGGGCGCGCTCGTAGAGAGCTTGGGATTTGCCGGTGTTCATGGGTGCGATAGGGTGTGCCGGGCGGCCGTCATGCCTGCGAGGCGCCGGGGACCACGCGGCGGAGGAAGAAGTTCATGAGCACCTCGGCGACCGTCCCATTCAGACTCCGCACGACGCGGCGCTGCAGGTCGAGGTAGTTTTGGCTGCCGGCGAAGAGGTCCTGCATCAGCTCGCAAAACGTGGGCGAGCGGCGCATGAACTGGATCATGCGGCCGGGCACCTGGCGGCAAAGAAAGCGGCCGAGGAAGAAGCGCTTGGCGAGCCAGGCCGCGAGCTCGAGATCGGCGACGAAATCGCGCTGGAGCAGGGCGCGGTAGGCGGCGGGCTGCTCGGCCGGGGAGTGGGCATCGCCGAGCACCATCCTGGCGGCGAGGTCGGCCGACCGGATGGCGTAGTAGATGCCTTCGCCGGTGATGGGGTCGACGAGGCCGGCCGAATCCCCGACCGCCATCCAGCCTTCGCCGGCGACGCGATTCGACTTCCAGGCGGGGCGTTCGAGCGAGGGCAGCACGTGGGCGTAGAAGGTGGCGCCGTGGAGCGAGATGCCCTTGTCCGCCAGGTATTTCTCGAGGCGCTGGCGCATCGCCTGCGAACTGACGCCTTTGCCGCAAATGCCCGCCGAGAGGTGGCCGTCGCGGGGGAAGATCCAGATGTAGCCTTCGAAATTCGGCAGGAACTCGATATCAACGTGCTCCTGGCTGGCGGGGACGTAGTAGCCGAGCGCCATCATGGTGTCTTCGGCGGTCCAGCGCGTGCCGACGTTGCGCAGCGCGTTGCGTGCTCCGGTCGCGACGACGCAGAGGTCGGCGTCCACCACACCCGACTGGGTTTTGACGAGCCAGCCGCGGCCGCGGCGCTCGAGCCCCATGACCCGGGCCCGCTCCAGGGTCGCACCGGCGGCCTCGGCGCGTTTGAGGAGCATGCCGTTGAGGTCGATGCGCGAGTAGATGACCAGGGGCTTGCTCAAGCGGAACAGAAACGAGCCCACCCGCGACGTGTTCAGGCAGGTGTCGCTCACGACCTTTTTAGGGGTGTTGTTGTCGATTAGAAAGGGATATTGGCTGTATGCCTTATAGGTCAGGCCGCCGCCGCAGGGCTTCTCCCAGGCGAGCTTCTCATCGATGAGGACGGTGTCGATTCCCGCCGAGGCCAGCCGCTCGGCCGCGAACGCGCCCGCGGGACCTCCTCCGAGAACGGCGACGCGCTTCATCGAGGTGTGCCGCCGCTCTTCGGCTGCGACGGGGCGGGCTGCGATCCGGCCGGGGCTTGCTGCGAGGGCTGGCCCCCGGCGGGATGACCCGGCGGCATTCCGCCCGTGTCGCCGTGGCCGGAGCCGCCCTCGCGCTTCTTCACCACCCAGCGCCGGCCCTGGGCCTCGAGGCTGTAGCTCATCGACATGCCCTGGCCGGGACTGTTCTTGGGGGCGAACGTGACGGCGGCGTCGGCCTGGTTGCCGCGGAACGAGACCGCGCCGACCTCGATGTTCATCTGGCTGACATCCAGGCCGGCGTTCTTGGTGACGTGCTCGATCACGGCCTGCCGGATCGCGTCTTTGTTCTGGGGAGGGCGGTTGCAGGCCGCCAGAGCGAGCGCGACCAGCGGCAGCCAGGAGATTTTCACAAACCGATTATATCGTTGCGTGGTGTTTAGCGGCGCGCGCGTCGAAGGGTGGATCGGAGCCCAGACGGCGGGCGGGGCCGTGCTAGCATCACGGTTTGGCCGCCAGCAGTGTGCGGCGCGTGGTCGCGCCCAAGTCGTTCGAACGGTTCAAGTACTACGACCTTCTCGTCTCCGCCTTCGTGGCGGTGCTGCTGGTTTCCAACATCGTCGCGCCCAAGCTGGTCGCGGTCGGGCCCTTTCTGTTTAGCGGCGCGCTGCTGCTGTTTCCGGTGACCTACATCTTCGGGGACATCTTCACCGAGGTGTACGGCTATGCGGGGTCGCGGCGCGCCATCTGGAACGGGTTTCTCGCGTCGGTGCTGCTGGCGGTGCTGAGCGCGATCCTGGTCGCGCTGCCGCCGGCGCCGACCTTCAAGGACCAGCAGGCGTTCGAGACCGTGCTCGGTTCCACGCCGCGCGCGGTGGCCGCAAGCCTGATCGCGTTTTGGGCGGGCGAGTTCGCCAACTCGTTCGTGCTGGCGAAAATGAAGCTGCTCACAAGCGGGCGGTATCTGTGGGTGCGTACAATCGGCTCGACCGTGGTGGGCCAGGCGGCGGATACGGCGCTTGTGGTGACCATCATCTTCCTCTGGAAGCGCCCCGCGTCGGAGATTGTGCAACTGATCGCGTCGGGTTATATCGGGAAAGTACTCTACGAAGCCGCGGCTACGCCGCTGACCTATCTGGTTGTGAACTTCCTCAAGCGTCGAGAGGGGATCGACGTGCTGGATGAAGGCACGGATTTCAACCCGTTCCACATCGAGGGCGGCGGATTGCGATAAGATAGAGTCCTCCCCCGCAGTGCCAGCATGAAAGTCTCAGCTATTCTTTCCGGCGAATTCACGGCCGGTGTGCGCAACCGGGGGGCCGATTACTTCCGGGCGGGCGCCGTGCACATCGACTATGGCTCCCCGACCGAAGTGCGGGCGACGGTCTACGGAACCGAGACGTACGCGGTCGAGATCGGGACCGAGCCAACGGAGATCCGCACGTTTTGCGAGTGCCCCTACTTCGAGTCGGACGGCGCCTGCAAGCACCTGTGGGCGACGATTCTCAAAGCGGAGTCGAAGGGCTACCTGTCGGCGGCACGGCATTTTGCCGGGCTCTCGGAACCCGATGGGCGGGCTCATGCCGAACCCGAGCGGCCCGTTTTCGGATGGCCGGACGGGGGCCGTGCAACCAAACGCGCGGACTGGCAGAGGCGGCTGGAGGAAATCGAGAACTCGCGCGCGCGGCCGGGCACGAGCCAGGTCTGGCCGGAACGGCGGCAACTGCTGTACGTCATCAATGTCGGCATGAGCCGCTCCGAGCGCCGGGTGGTGCTCGAGCTGCTCACGCGCGAGCGCAAGCAGAAAGGCGACGGCTGGAACAGGCTGAAGCAGCTTCGCTGGGAGCGGGAGAAGATCCCGCTGCTGGGCGCTGGCGTCGCCGCTCGCGGGCAAGCTCTTGCCGCTGATGTGCGCGACGAGCCGCTGCTTTCTGCGGCTGCAGGAGCACGATCAGCTTCAACCTCTGGCGTGGGACGCGGGCGGCGCCTGGCGATTCGAGCTGCAACTCGCGGTCAACGGCGGCAACGCGTATGCGCTGACCGGCGTGTTGCGAAGGGGCGAGGAGCGGATGGACGTCGCGGCGCCTCTGCTGATTGGAGCCGGGCTCGTGTTCACCCAGGACAGGGTGGCCCCGATCGGCGAAGATACACCGCTCGAGTGGCTGCTGCAGCTCCGCACCGGAGGAGCTATCGAGATTGCAGCGGGGGAAACGGACGAGCTGCTGGGCGAGCTGTGCTCGCGCGCCTCGACGCCGCCGCTGTGCCTGCCCGAGGAACTTCGGATCACCGAGCGCGTGGTGGCGCCGGTGTGCTGCCTGCACCTGTCGAAGGCGCGGTATCCCGTCGAGTCGAGCCGGCTGGAGGCGGAGCTGTGGTTCGATTATGCGGGGCGCCGCGCTTCCGGCGTGAAGGCGTCGCGGGGTTTCTTCGATACGGCAGAGCGTGTCTTCACGCGGCGGAATCGCGAGGTTGAAGAGGCCGCCGAGCGGCGCCTGCTGGAGCTGGGAGT
>JACOTZ010000054.1 GCA_016178155.1 Acidobacteriota bacterium | reverse complement strand
GTATTTTGTTCTGTGGCCCGGCGTAGTGGAGGCGCCTTTTATGGCTACAACGACGGTTGCACCGCAGCGCACTCCGATCTGGCATTCCTTGCGCGAGGCCATCCGCGGAACGCAGCAGGACTTCACCGAGGGCTCAATCAGCCGCGCCGTGTTCCTGCTCGCCACTCCGATGGTGCTCGAGATGTGCATGGAGTCACTGTTCGCGATCGCGAATGTTTTCTGGGTGACGCGGCTGGGCGCGAACGCCGTCGCCACGGTCGGCCTGACCGAATCCACGCTCACGCTGGTGTTCTCGGTCGCGATCGGCGTGAGCATGTCCACGACGGCGATGGTGGCCAGGCGCATCGGCGAGAAAAATCCGCGCGGGGCCGCAACCGCGGCGGTCCAGGCCATCATTTTGGGCGTGGTCCTGGCTGTTCTGATGGGCGTGCCGGGCTTTTGGTTCGCGGCCGAGCTTCTCGAGTGGATGCACGCGCCCGCCGAAATGGTCCGGACAGGCCACACCTACACCGCCATCGTGCTCGGCGGCAGCGTCACGGTGCTGCTTCTGTTCCTCAACAACGCCATCTTCCGGGGCGCGGGTGATGCTTCCGTCGCCATGCGCGTGCTCTGGTTCGCAAACTTGATCAACATCGTGCTCGACCCCTGCTTCATTTTCGGTTGGGGACCTTTTCCCGAGCTGGGGGTGACAGGCGCGGCGGTGGCGACGGTGGTCGGGCGCGGGTCGGGCGTCCTGTATCAGTTCTGGATCCTGGCGCGCGGGACCAGCCGGATCGTCATCCGGCCCGCGGACCTTCGCATCGTGCCCTCGGTCATCGCATCCCTGATCCGCGTGTCCACCACGGGCGTGATGCAGTTCGCCATCGCTCACACGAGCTGGATCGTGCTCGTGCGGATTATCAGCGGTTTCGGGAGCGCGGCCGTGGCGGGCTATACGATCGGCATTCGCATCTTCATCTTCGCGATTCTGCCGTCCTGGGGCTTGAGCGGAGCTGCAGCCACCATGATGGGTCAAAACCTGGGCGCGCACAAACCCGAGCGGGCTGAACGCGCGGTCTATCTGACGGCCTGGTACAACATGGCCTTTCTCGCGCTGGTGGCGGCCGTATTCATCACCATTCCCGAGGCCATCGTGCGGCTGTTTACGACGGACCCTTGGGTCGTCCCGCACGCCGTCGACTGCCTGCGGATCATCGCCTACGGCAATCTCGCGTACGCCTTCGGGATGGTGATGGTGCAGGCGTTCAACGGCGCGGGCGACACGGTCACGCCGACATTAATCAACCTGGTCGGGTTCTGGCTCACGGAGATCCCGCTGGCCTGGATGCTCGCCTACCCGGCGGGCATGGGCGTCCGGGGTGTATTCACGGCAATTCCGATTTCCGAGTTGCTCATCACTGTCCTCGGACTCGCGGTCTTTCGCCGCGGCGCCTGGCGCAACCGCAAGATCTGACCGGTTGCGGCGGGAACCGGCTGCGAATTCCCGCCGGGGCCAGCCCGGCCCATCGACGGTCAGCCGCTCTCGCGGCCGAAATTGTCATCGGGCGTGCTCCTCCGCTTTTTCGGCGTGCGCGCAATCGCCGGCTGTCCACGGGCGTGGCGAAGGCGCGTTGCGCAGGGCGCGGGCCGTTGTATTTGCGCCCACGCGCAACGCCCGGCCAGCGCGGCGTGAGAACGGCTTAATTGCACGCGGCCGGGTCGGATGACCAACCCGAGGGCGTTGCCACAATATCAGTCGGGTGAGCGCTCAGGTGATGCCTGCACGCTCCTCCTGACGCTAGGAACTGCTTGCTGCTGCCATCGTCGTAATAGTGAATCACGACGTTGCTTCGTCCCCTGGCCATCGTCGTGGCGACGGGTAGAGCCAGGAAACCGGCGATGATCAAGGCTCTTTTCATCTCTCGTGCTCCTGTTGTGATGGTGAACCGCGCACCGCACCGCGGCAATCCGAAAGAGCACTCAACCGATCACAAACGTAACCTGAGTACCGGCATACGGTCCGAGGGCGCGAGGGTCTCCCCGGCTGGGCGGCGGGCATCACTACCTGTAAGTAGCCCGCCGCCTGAACTGTAGTGGATTCAACTCGTGGTAGTTGCCGCCTGGCGGCGGTTCTATCCTGTTAGCGCTAAGTCAGCGAAGGAAGAAAGGGCAAATGGCTCACCGGCGGCCCACACCCGCTGTGGGGGTTCACCGTTACGGGAGCGCCTCGATCATCCGGCCGATATCGGCCGGGCTGATATAGAAGTGGGGCGAGACCCGGACCCAACCCTGGCGGGGCGCAGTCACGATTCCCTCAGCGCGCAAGCGGTTAACGATGGCTCGATCTTCCAATCCGGGTTTGCGGAATGTGACGATTCCGGAGCCGGTTTCCGGCCGCGGGTCAAGCATGACCTCGCATCCTCGGCTGCGGACGCCCTCGGCGATCTCGGCAGCGCGGGCCTGGATCTGAGGCGTAATGCGCTCAATGCCGACCTCGAGGAGGAATTCGAGGGCGGCGCGGAGGCCGAAGATGCCGACCGTGTTCAGGGTGCCGCACTCGTAGCGTCCTGCGTCGGGGCGCAGGCTCATGTCGCGGCTCGCGTAGTCGGCATACTTGGCGACGTTCGTCCACCCGAACTCGACCGGCTCAACCGCATCCTGGATGTCCCGCTGTATGTATAGGATTCCGCAGCCTTCGGGTCCGAGGAGCCACTTGTGGCCGTCAGCCGCAAGGGCATGAATGCGGGCGCGCCGGACATCGACGGGGAATGCGCCGAGCCCCTGGATCGCATCGACCAGGAAGAGACAGCCACGGCGGTGGCAAATTTCCCCGATCGCCTCCAGGTCGGCGCGATAGCCGCTAAGGTACTGGACAAAGCTGATCGAGAGGAGCCGGGCGCCCGTCGCGGCTTGATCGATGCGGTCGAGCGGGTCCGCCACCGATAGCCACTCGACACCTAACCCCTTTCCCTCCAGGATCTTCCAAGGATAATAGTTGGCCGGAAACTCCTCCCGGAAGGCGACCATCCTGTCCCCGGGCCGCCAGTCGAGACCGGTAGCGATGGTGGCGATCCCTTCCGACGTATTCTTCACGATCGCGATCTCGTCCGGGCCGGCGTTGATGAGACGGGCGGCGGCCACCCGCACGCCCTCGTATGCCGCCAGCCAGCGGTCGTAATGGAAGGAGCCCCACAGACAGGCATCCTCTGCGAGATCCCGCATGGCGTCCGCCACCACCCGGGGGAGCGGCGCCACGGCGGCGTGGTTGAGATAGACCAGGCGCCCGGTCACCGGGAACTGGTCGCGGTACTGAATCCAAAGCGGTTCGGCGGAGCTGTCGGCTAACTTTTGGCAACCCATTCGGCGAAGATTACGTTATGTTAAGTGTAGCCGGTCGCGTGGTAGTGCATCTCTATCATTGGACGGTGTGAGTGGAGGAATACCTATGAAGCGCCTGTTGACTGCGCACTTCAGCCTGTTTACCGCGTTGCTGCTCGTTCCCGCGGTGGGTTTGGCGAAGGACAAAAAGAAGGACCCGGAGGAGATCGGAAACCGTGACGTGGGCAAGGGCGTGAACTTCTACTCGCTCGAGAAGGAGATCGCCATGGGCAAACAGTTTGCCCAGGAGATCGAACGGCAGGCCCGGGTTATCGACGACCCGACCATTTCCGAGTACGTCAACCGTGTCGGCCAGAATCTCGTACGCAACTCGGACGTGAAGGTCCCGGTAACCATCAAGGTCCTCGACAGCGAGGAAGTGAATGCGATGGCGCTTCCAGGCGGCTTCTTCTTCGTGAACTCCGGCCTGGTGCTGAAGGCGGAGTCGGAAGCGGAGTTGGCGGGTGTGATGGCACACGAGCTCGCGCATATCGCGGCTCGGCACGGCACCCGGCAGGCGACCCGGGGGCAGATTGTGAACCTGGCCTCCATTCCGCTGATCTTCATGGGCGGCTGGACCGGCTATGGGATCCGGCAGGCTGCGAGCGTGGCGATTCCGATCGGATTCCTGTCGTTCTCGCGCGGATTCGAGGCGGAAGCCGACCTGCTGGGCCTGCAATACATGTACAAGGCCGGCTACGATCCGACTGCGTTCGTCGATTTCTTCGAGAAAATTCAGTCGGATGAAAAGAAGAGGCCGGGCACGATGGCGAAGGTTTTCAGCTCGCACCCGCCCACCGACGATCGCATCAAGGACTCTCAGGAAAACATCCAGGAAATCCTGAAGGCGAAGCCGGAGTACGTCGTGACCACCTCGGAATTCAATGACGTGAAGAGCCGCCTCGCGGCCATGCACAACCGCCGCAAGCTGGACGACAAAGACGCGAACCGGCCGAAGCTGAAGCGGGCGCCGGGCGAGCATGGTCCAGTGGACGCCGATTCGAAGGACAAGAAAGAGAAAGGTGACGAGGACGAGCGGCCGACGCTGAAGCGGCGCTAGCAACCGCTCCCCTGAAGACGCGGCTGAACTCATTGATTCCACGACCGAGCCCCGCCGCGTCTTCATTGCCTTGCCTTTGGTGGCCCGCAGCGGGCCATGGGGTACTCCCTCAGAAGGTGTGAAATATTCGAAAAAACCATTTCCTGCCTCCAATGTTTGCATTCGGTTAGCCTGTGGAAAAGAGGCCCGAAATCAATTTTTTCACACCTTCTCACGGTCGCGGCTCTCCCGAGCCGCGCGCGATGGCAAGCGGTATGCCGCACGGCCGCGGCGTAGGCAACTCCGGTCGAGTGCCAAACGGCACGCCCTTTTTGCATTTCAGCCGCTACGTGCTGGTCAGGCCACGTACCATAGATTCAGAAATTTCCTTGTTTCCGAGCCACGCATCGGGGGTTCTCCCCGTATCGCCTGGGCGCAGGCGACGCGGCCAAGGGACCTACTGGTTCTCGTAGGAGAGGCTGGCGGAGATGGAGCGGCCAGTGACGCCGGCGGTGATGCCGGGCGTCAGGAACTTGAAGGGATAGTTGCTGATCGTGATCACGATGCGATCTTCGTTTGTGTCCGGGTCCTGGCGGCTGACTGACACCATTGCGGCCGTGAGGTTAAAGTACGGTGTTGCGCCGGGGGGCGCGCTGGTCTGTCCGTACAGCACCATGTTCTGAATCGCCGTGGCATCGTAGTCGTTGACTATGGCATAGCGGAGCGACGAGCGCAGGCGCTCGGCGAGGGCATGGTGGAGGAACAGAAACTGCCCCATGTCGAAGGCGGCGATCAGAAGCGTCAGAAAAACCAGCAGCACCAGCGAGGACTCGAGCATGGCTGAGCCGCGACGGCTCGAGGGGCTGGGAGCGTTCACGGCGCCTGCCTCCCCATGTAGGGGAAGGTCGCGAGGGGCTTGCCGTTGAAATTGACGGTCGAGAAGATCGCGTCGATCTGGAAGTTCAGGATCTTCACCGTCATGTATTGCGGCACATTGTTGTTCATGGTGACGGTGAGATCCACGTGGCTGGGGGTAAGACCGATGACCACCGGGTCGCCTCCGCCGGCGGGGCTGTTGTAGATCGTGACGTTCCGGATGGCGGCGAGGAAGCTCTCACTCGGCGTGGAGCTGTTCGAGTCGTAGGTGCGCAGCGAGGCGTAGCGCGAACCCGCGCGCACCGCGCTCTGCAGCTTGTTGTACACGTAAAACGAATAGCCGTACTGGAAGATGCCCGTAATGAGCGGCACAATCAGGCAAACCGAGATGGCGAACTCGAGAACGGCATTGCCCCGGCGTGCGTCTGCCATGCTTCACCTGACGAGCCGGACCACGTAAGCGCCCGATTCATCGCCTCCCTTGTGACTGGAGCCCTGCACCCAGGCGCCGATGTACTCGGCGCAGAACGGACTGTTGCCGCCGGCCGAGTATTCCGAGACGGGGAGAAGAAAAAACGCGGCATATTGCACGATCGTGTACTGTGGGTGGCCGAGGTTGATGGGGACGACCACTATGCGGCGGCCATTGCCGGTGTTCAGTGCCGTGTAGTCCGCATAGGCGGCCGAGGTTGCGTCGGTGTCCTGGTTGATGCGGTTGATCATGCTGCTGAGCTGGGTCTGCTTGGCGCCGCCGGTCATGTTCACGGGCTCGCCGATTTCCCGGACAACCGACTGGTAGTCACCTTCGATGGCGGAGCGGATGACGTCGGAGCTGGTTTCCTCGATATAGCCGCGTTCCTCACCCCCGCCCGCTTCCGCCAGGCTGATCATCTGCTGGGAGTTATCGCCGGCGCAGACATTCTGGTTCAGTCGGGGCTTCGAGGCCCAGCGGAGCGTGTAAACCTGTCCGGGTTCGAGGCCGAAATGCGGACCGGCAGTGTCGTGGGCGAAGGGGGAGAACGGGAAAATGCCTTCCCGGAAGCTGGTTTTTACGACCTGCCCGGCGGCGGAGTCGGCACGCACGTCGGCGGTCATCGCGATCATCAGGAAAGCGCCCTGGCCGGTGCCTGTGATCACGGGAATGAACAGCAGCGGCACCGGGACATTCGCGATCACGCGGGCGCATTTGTAACCCTTCGCATTCTCGGGAGCAGCCTGCCAGGGACCGGTCTCAGTTTTGGCGAACTCGACAGCACTGCCGGAGAAATTGCGCGTCGCAAAATCCCAGCCGTTGGGGTTGGCGCTCACCCGGCTGCGCGCGCGTGTGAAGCCCTCCTGCGTGCCGTCGAGCTCCAGAGCGGCAGCGAGAGCCGCGGAATCGGCGTAGGTCTGTGATTCATTCTTGGCGATGAACATGCGGGAGATGTCGACCGCCACCCCCGCCATCCCGATCATGGCGATGAGGCACATGGCCGTGGTCAGAAGGGTGAAACCCTTCTGCCGCGGACGGCGCAGGCCCGGCGGCGGCCGGCTCGGCCAACACACCCGCTCGTAGAAAATCTGCGGTGCGGCGCGCCACCTCATATCACTTCACGAGGCGCGCGATGAAGGCCCCCGAGGCGTCCACGGCTTTATTGTCCGATCCCTGAATCCAGGAGCCGACGTACTCGGCGCAGAAGGGTGCGTTTCCGCCGGCATTGTACTCGGAAGCAGGAAGCAGGAAGAAAGCCCCGATCTGCACGATGCGGTAGTCAGGATAGCCGGTATTGACAGGAGCGCCGACCAGCCTGCGGCCGTTGCCGGTCCCCGCCGCCATGTAGTCGGTGTAGGTCATCGAGGTGTTATCCGTGTCCTGATTGATGCGATTCAGCAGCGCATCAAGCTGAGTTTGCTTGGCGCCGCCCGACATCGTGACGCTGTCGCCCACATCCCGCACGACGCTCTGGTAGTCCTCCTCGATGGAGGCGCGGATGATATCGGCGCTGGCGGACTCGATGAAGCCGCGCTCCTCACCGCCCCCCATTTGTGCGAGGTCGATCATGGACTGCAGGTTATCGCCCGGGCAGGTGTTAGTATCCAGGCGCGGATTGGCTGCCCAGCGGAACGTGTAGCGCTCACCGGGGACGAGGCCGTAGTGCGGCCCTGCGGCGGCATCGTGGGCCAACGGGGAGAACGGGAACAGCCCTTCGTTGAAGCTGAATTTGGAGATCTGCCCGGCCGCCGAATCGCTCCGAACATTCGCCGTCGTGGAAAGCACGAGCATTCCGACCGGCTGGCCCCAGGAGCCGCTCGTCACCAGAGGCATGAACAGCATCGGCACCGCAACCGTGGCCGTAACCCTTACGTACTTGTAGCCCCCGGCGCTGGCCGGTGACGATTCCCAGGGGCCGTTCGGGTCTTGAGCAAACTCGGTCTGCACATTCGAGACCACCTGGGTGGCGAAGTTCCAGCGATTGGGATTCGATGTTACCTGGCTGCGGGCGCGCGTCAAGCCGGCCTCGCTGCCGTCGAGCTCGAGCGTGGCGCCCAGGACGGCGGAGTCCACGAACGACTGTACCTCGTTTTTCGCGATGTACATGCGGGCGATGTCAACCGCCATGCCGGCCATGCCGATCAAGACCACGGCAAGTAGAGCCGTGGTCAAAAGAGTAAAACCCTTCCGGTCAGTCCGTTCGCCGCCGTGTGTCGAAGTGCTCATACTGCCATTCATGACACCCTCTCGCATTGCTGATCGGTCCGTTGGAGCGTGTTTTTAGGATTTTTACCGGCGCATGAGCGAAAGCTGGGAAGAAACAAGGCCGGATGCCGCCGAAAAGAGGGCGGTTAGATTAGAGACGACTCGTGAAACTCCGCCTAGACAATTTGCGCCCGCCGTGGAAACACGGGTGTGTTGGTTGGCGGGGTGAAAACCGCCGGGGAAGCGATAGAACTCCTGAGAAGGAGTAAGGTTTAAAACCGGACGATAGCCGGTTACAGGCTGCGGAGGTGGAAGCCGCCGTCCACGTTGATCACTTGGCCGGTCGAGTAATCAAGCAGCCCGTCGGCGATGGCACGGACAGCGTGCGCAATGTCCCGGGCCTCGCCCATGCGGCGCTGCGGGAGCAGGCCGCCCGCGATCCGTTCCTCATACGTCTTTTCGACCGCGGCGATCATATCGGTGCGAATGATGCCCGGGCGGATCTCGAAGACCTGGATGCCGTGCCCGGCGAGGCGCTGCGCGTACAGCGCGACGCTCATGCTGAGGCCGGCCTTGGAGATGCAGTACTCGCCGCGATTCACCGAGGCCGTGTAGGCGGAGATCGAGCCGACAAAGATGATGCGGCCGGCGCCTTGTTCCACCATCCAGCGGGCGGCGAGTTGGGTCAGGAAGTGAGGGCCTTTGAGATTCGTGGCGATCAGCTCGTCGAAGCTGGCCTCGGTTGCTTCGAGCAGGTCGCGCCGCTCGCGGGGAGCCATTCCCGCGTTATTGACGAGCAGGTCGAGGCGGCCGAAGCGCTCGCGCGTGAACTCGATGAGCGCGCGGCGGTCGGAACCCGAGGAGACGTCGCACTGAAAGGTCACGGCACCGGTGTTGGCGGCGAGCGATTCGGCGGCGTCGCGGCGGCCCCGCCAGGTGGCCACGACCTCGTGCGTGCGCGAAAGCTCCTCGGCGATGGCGCGCCCGATGCCCCGGCTGGCGCCGGTGACAACGGCAACCGGCTTGTTCATGCGTCGTGGTCCGGGCCGCGCGGCGGCCGTGGCAGGAAACCCGGCCCGATACTAGTGTGGTGTCCGGCCTCATATTTGACAACCGCTCGCTTACGGTCGCGGATCAGAATGAACACTTCCGAGCCGCGCGCGTCAGCAACCGGCATGCGGAACGGCACACTAGATCCTCACGGGCTGCTGCAGCGTGAAAACGAGCCGCGTCTCCGGCGGGATGCGGACGCGCTGGCCCTTAGTCAGGACCTGAACCGCGGCGCCGGCGCCCGCGCCGGTAACCGCCCCGACGGCCGCACCCTTGCCGCCGCCGGCGATCGCTCCGATGATCGCGCCGAGCGCGGCCGTGCCGCCCACCACTTTTCCGGTGCGCGCGGTGCGGGATTCGCTCGCGGTCGTGACTTCCTGGGTCAGGATGTCGACATTCCGTCCATTCAGCGTGATCGATTGCAGATCGAGAGTGAGCTCGGTGCGGCCGGAGAGGCGGCCGGACTGTTTGTCTTCCACCAGCTTGACCGCCACATCGGCGCCGCGGGGAATCAGCGTTTTGCCGTCGACCATGACCGGCTCATCGACGCTGGCGCGAAAGGTCTGGCCCACTTGATCGCGTTCGGAATCGACATCGTCGATCATGCGGATCGAGATTTCACTCCCGGCGGGCACTTCAAGCGTGGGACCGGGCGAGGCGCCGGACGTGCCGGCAACGGGGCGCTCGGGACGCATGATGGGCACACGCGCGCGCGGAGTGGTTTCAGCGCGCACGGCCGGCCGGGCTGCGCTCGCACCAGCGGCCGCCGCGGCGGCCGCTGGTGCGGCCGCGGGCTGGGCCGGCGTGGCCCCAAAGTGGATGTCGCGCACGTCGCCAACCGCGAAGGTCTCGATGCGATCGTCTACCGCCATACGGATCTGGCGGGAGTCGCCGCCGAGATAAGTCCCTTGTACCGACCGGCCGCCGCGAAGCGTCAGGGTATCGCCGAGCAGCAGTCCGGACAGACCGAGCACGCAAAAGATAATTCGGCTCATAGTTCGATTGTACTCGTTAACGTGTGTACCCGATCGCGGCGGAGTGAGCTGCTGTGTTCGAGAATTCGGCTCTTCTTACAGGCGCCGGCGACGGCCGCGTCCGGCCCGCCCACCCAGCCACAGCAGCCTGGTGAACTTACTGGCGCGCCGGCTGGCGGCGGTGGCTTTCGAGGAACGAGGCCGCGAGCTCTTTGCCGCGCTCGAATGCGTCCCCGTAGGCGGCGTGCCGCTCGCTTTCGGTATAAGCATAGCCAAGGCGGTAGAGGCGCTCGAGCGAGAGTCCGGCGACGTAGGTTCCCGCGTAGGCGACAGCCGCCTTCGGGATGAGGCCGCCGCCGAAGGGGACCTTGCCCACGAGCTCTCGGGCGAGCGAGCGCCAGCCGAAGGCTCCCGCGATGAGCCCCGCCACTTCGGCCTTCTGCTCACGATAGCCCACCGGACGACTGCTGGCGCCGCCGAGCAGGAAAGCCATCCGGATCTGGTTCATGGTGAGAAACGCGGTATCGGAAGCGAACTCCCCGATTGCCCATGGCAGGGAAAGGAACGGGACCACGGAAGGGATGGCCGTGGCGATGGAAAACAGCGCGTTTTCCCGCGCGACGCTGCGCCTGATGTCGGTGGTGACCGGCTCGCGGAAGGGATGGAACCGGCTCGCGAGCGCAAGCTGCAGGCCCGGGTGCTTCCCCAGGATTTCGTAAATCACCTGGAGCGGCTGCTCACGCCGGAAGAAGAAAGCGCCGGCCGGAGCATCCATGCCGGGCTCATAAATCCGGAGATCGGGTTGGGACGGCGCTTCGCCTAGCCGATAAAGGCTCTGGCGCGCCTGCGCCCGGCGCTCCTTGGAGAGCGCGGCGGGGAGCAGCAGCGACTCCATCTCGCGATAGCGCTCGGGGTGAGTGGCGCCGAGCTCGAGAACGAAGGAGCGGCCGGCGGCTTCGCGCACTTCGCCGGGGTTCAGCATGGCCAGGGCATCCCGAATCTGACGGATCTTGTGCATCGCCATGTAATTCCTGACGCTATTCTCGTATATCCAGTTGCGCGGCATGAATCAGGTTTGCGCAGGTTCTCCTCAGGCGGGTTTTCAACTGCCACATGGACAGGCCGTTAGGGAGACGACGGCGGCCGCTAGCCCGGCTCACACTGCTCACGGGTGCTTGTAGAGCTGAGCACGGGCATGGCGCCGGGCACTGGACGCAAGGTAAGGTAAGGAAGGAGCTGCGGCGGCAGGCAGTACCCGCGCTCAGCCAAGCGGGTGGCCTGCAGCCGGGGCAGGCTCGAAGTTATCGGGCCGACTCGCTCGCCCCGGCGCCGCCGGATCGCTCGACTTCGACCGCAAACACGTAGGTATCCCCGAACATATTCGAGCGGAATACCACCCACTTCTGGTCGGGCGAGAAACTGACGTTGGGTTCAAGACGATACCCGTGGCGCGACATGTTGACCAGGCGTTCGGCACGCAGCACACCGGGCTGTATGAACGCCGGGTCGGCAATGCCCCGGTTGGGGATCAGTTCGGGACGGAACAGATAGATCCACTGGCCGTCGGGGGCGCGTGCCACCTGGCCCGGGTCGCCGCCGTCGCCGCAGAAGAGCTTCCCGTCGCGGCTCACGTTGAAATGAATCGACCACTCGTTGCGTTGCAGGTGGTACCAGGTGCGCGCCCCGGTCGCGACGTTGTATGCGGCGAGCCAGAAGTCCTCTCCGCGCGGCGTTTGCAGATCGTACCAGATCGTCCGGCCGTCGGCGCTCCAGAATTCGTGGCCCCAGATCTCCATCGCCATGGTGCGCGCGTGGATTTTTTTCAGCCCGCTGCCGTCGGTGCGGATGATCCAGAGGCGGTCGACTTTGTGCCAGGGCCCCTCGTGGCAGAACATGATCAGGCCCGGATCGGTGGGCGAGAACAGGAGATGGTTCAGCCAATCGCGGCTGCGGTGAATGGTTCTGGTCTCGCCGGTCTTGATATCGATGGTGAACAGGCCCATGGGCAGGCGGGCTGCCCAGCGCTCCTCCATCATCTGTCCCTTGGACCTCGGCTGATCCAGAGGATGTGTCTGCGCCGCGCGATTGCCGCGATAGTCGCGTCCCTCGCCTTCGATATACGTGCCGGCAAGCAGGGTCTCGTCGGCATTCACGGTGGAGATGGATCCGCGGCGCGGGAGATCGGCGATTTTGCGGGTCTCCGCGGAATCAATGTCGGTGTAGAAAACGGCGCTCTCGCGAATGTAATAAACACGCTGAGTTTTCCGGCCGGCCTCGATCAGGCGGACACGACCCTCGACGACGCGGCGCGCCTGCCGTGTAGCCAGATCGAGGACGGAAATTCCATCCGGCGTCGTGTAAACCAGCTTCTTGCCGCCGGCAGTCCACCCGTTCTGGTTGAAGTAGAGGCTGGCGCTTCCTGGCTCGCGCGTGAGGCGGAGGACGCGGTGGCCCGTGTCCTTGTCGATCCAGGAAGCGGGTGGCTCCGCTTTCGTCTCGTTCTGGCCGAGCAAAGGCGAGGTCATCGCAAGCAGTGAGAACGCGAGTGTTCGAGAGAGCATTCGAATGCCTCCAGCTTAAGAGTATGTCGCAAATTGAGCCTACATAGGCTGCCGGCACTTGGGCCGTTCCCTGGGTCTCATCCGGCCGCCGGGCGGCCCACGTGACTGATTTTACGGGCCGGCTCAGCCGATATAAGACAATGGAATAGACACTCCAATTGTGTCTCCCGAAACGAACATGTCCGTAACCGGTTGCCGGTCAAAGTGCGTCGGAATTGTATCGAGGAGGTCCCGCCAGAGTTGGGCTTAGCGGTCGGTGTCCTGAAAGAGACGGCTCCCGGCGAGCGCCGGGTGGCCCTCGTCCCCCGCGCACTCGAGGCGCTTGCCAGTCTCGGGCTTCAGATCTGGATCGAGCGGGGCGCGGGCATCGAGGCCGGTTTCCCTGATTCGGAATACGAGACCCGGGGCGCCCTCCTCGCCGGCTCAGCCGACGAGGTGCGGGAGCACGCTCAGGTTCTGCTCGCGGTCCAGGTTGCGGACTCGCCCGGTCTTGGCGCGCAACACACGGTCATCGGTCTGTGCGACGCGCTCGACAACCCACGGCTTGCCGCGGCGATCGCGGCGCGCGGCGCCTCCCTGTTTTCGCTCGATCTGATCCCGCGCATCACGCGCGCGCAATCGATGGACGTGCTTTCTTCCATGGCCACCGTCGCCGGCTACAAGGCCGTGATTCTCGCCGCCGAGTCGCTGCCGCGCATGTTTCCGCTGCTCATGACCGCGGCCGGCACGGTGCCGCCCGCCAAGGTGCTGGTGCTCGGCGCCGGCGTCGCCGGCCTCCAGGCGATCGCGACCGCACGGCGTCTGGGCGCCCTGGTGAGCGGCTACGACGTGCGCGCCGCCGTCAAGGAGCAGGTCGAGAGCCTCGGGGCGAGGTTTGTCAGCATCACTCTGGACGGAGCGGGAGCGGAAGGCGAGGGCGGCTATGCGAAGACGCTCGATGAAGAGGTGCAGCGGCGCCAGCGCGACCAGCTTGCGGAAGTCATGCGCGAGCAGGACGTGATTATCACCACGGCCGCCGTGCCCGGCAAGCGCGCGCCGCTCCTCCTCACCTCGGACATGGTGAGGGTGATGTCGCCCGGGTCCGTCATCGTCGACCTCGCCGCCGAGCGCGGCGGCAACTGCGAGCTGACGCGGCCGGGCGAGCGCGCCGTGGAATTCGGCGTCATCATTCTCGGGCCCGTGAATCTGCCCTCGTCGGTACCCTATCACGCCAGCCAGATGTACGCCCGGAACCTGGTCGCCTTCCTGCGCAACCTCATCCGCGATGGCGAGCTCCGGCTGAACCTCGAAGATGAGATCGTGCGCGACACTTTGATCGCCCGCAACGGCGAGGTGGTCCACACGAAGGTGCAGGCGCTGCTCGAAACGGTGGTGCACGCATGACCGGGCCGTGCCGCGGGGACTCACCCTTGTCCCGCGGAGGATCGTGGCGCCGCCCCGCGGGATTCCGGTTGCCGGCTGCCGCGCGCGAGGAAACCCGGCCTGGCGTCCCGCACTCAATCCTATTCGCATGAGCACAGAAGTCGAACTCAGCATCTACGTATTCTTCCTGGCCGCCTTTCTCGGCCTCGAGCTGGTGCATAAAGTCTCGCCGCTTCTCCACACGCCGCTGATGTCGCTCACCAATGCCATCTCGGCCATCTCCGTGGTCGGCGCCGTCCTGATCGCGGGGGCGGGCGAGGCGTCCTGGCTGAGCCGCACGCTCGGGTTTGTGGCGGTGACGGCCGCCACCATCAACATCGTCGCCGGATTCCTGATCACGGACCGCATGCTGAAGATGTTCCGCAGGAAGGACTCCAAGGGGCGCGCATGACCGCGAATTTCTGGCACTTCGCTTATATCATTGCGGCCTTCTGCACGGTTCTTTCGATCAAGTGGCTGAACTCGCCCGTAACCGCCCGCCGCGGCGTGCGCGCCGGCGAGATCGGCATGTTGTTCGCCATTATCGGGACCTTGCTGCGTCACGAAGTCGTCACCTTCGAATGGATCTTCGCCGGATTCCTGCTCGGCGCCGCCATCGGCGCGCCGCTCGCGCTCAAGATGCCGATGACCTCGGTGCCGCAATTCACCGCGCTGTCGCACGCCTTCGGCGCGCTCGCCGCCGCGCTGGTCGGTACGGCGGAGTACTACCGGCTCGGAGCGCACATCACGGCATTCACCGGCGCGGCCCTGGTGGTTGAGACCCTGCTGGGCTATCTGACGTTCACGGCCAGCGTGATGGCCTTCGGCAAGCTTCAGGAGCTGGTGCCGACGCGGCCCATGACCTACCGGGGCCAGAACCTCGTCAATCTCGCGCTGCTCGCGGCTGCGGCGGCGATCGGCGTCTGGGTGGTGACCGGCGCCGCTCCGGCCTGGGCCTTCCCGGCATTCTCCGCTCTCGCGCTGGTCTTCGGCGTGCTTCTGATCCTGCCGATCGGCGGCGGTGACATGCCGACCGTCATCGCACTCCTGAATTCCTACGCGGGTATGGCCGCGGCCGCGATGGGCTTTGCGCTGGATAACAAGCTGCTGATCATCGCGGGGGCGCTGAACGCCGCCTCGGGCTTCATCCTCTCGGTGGTCATGTGCAAGGCCATGAACCGGTCGTTCACGAACGTGCTGTTCGGCGCGTTCGGCCAGGTGGCGCCAGGCGCGGCTGCAAAAGCCGCCGCCAGGCCGGTGCGCAGCGCGACCGCCGAGGATGCGGCGGAGATCCTCTCCGCCGCCCGCAATGTCATCATCGTTCCCGGGTATGGCATGGCCGTGGCGCAGGCGCAGCATAAGCTTCGCGAGCTGACCGACCAGCTCGTCAAGCGCAACGTGGACGTGCAATTCGCCATCCACCCCGTCGCCGGCCGCATGCCCGGACACATGAACGTCCTGCTCGCCGAGGCCGACATTCCCTACGACCGCCTGCACGAAATGGACGACATCAACGCCGAGTTCGCCGAAGCGGACGTGGCCCTCGTCATCGGCGCCAACGATGTGGTCAATCCCGCGGCGCGTCACGACAAGACGAGTCCCATCTATGGAATGCCGATCCTGGACGTGGACAAGGCCCGTACCGTGATGGTGATCAAACGCAGCCTGAATCCCGGTTTTGCCGGAATCGACAACGAACTCTATTACCACGACAATACCCTTATGCTGTTTGGAGACGCCAAAGCGTTTGTGTCCGAGATTGTGAAAGCACTTCCCGTGGCGGCGGCGGCGTAGCCGATGCGCCGCCCCGCTGCCCTTGGGGCGTTGTCCCTTGCCGCCGCCGCGGCGTTCGCCGGCCTGAGCGGCTCCTATATCGTTCCTCTCGACCACGCGGCCATCCAGTACAACGTGCGGCCGGTGACCGACGCGGTCGCGCGGCTGAACCAGAAGATCGCGCGCGGCGAGGTGAAGCTTGCCTTCGATTCCGGGCACGGCTACTTGCGGTCGGTGCTCGAGCAGTTTAAGGTCCCGGTTGAATCGCAGGTCCTCGTCTTCTCGAAGACCAGTTTTCAGGCGCCGCGCATCTCACCGCGTATGCCGCGCGCGCTCTACTTTAACGACAGCATCATAGTCGGCTGGGTGCAGGGCGGTGACGTGGTCGAGATCGCCGCCGTCGACCCTCAGCAGGGCGTGATCTTCTACACCCTCGACCAGGAGAGTTCGCCGCGGCCGCGCTTCGAGCGCCGCGATACCTGCCTGCAGTGCCACGCTGTCGGCGCCACGCTCGGAGTGCCGGGCCTGGTGGTGCGCTCGGTGTACGTCCAGCCCTCGGGCATGCCGCTCTTCCATGCCGGAGGTTTCATCACTGACCACCGCAGTCCTCTCGAGCAGCGCTGGGGCGGCTGGTACGTGACCGGCACGCACGGCTCGCTAAGGCACCTGGGCAATGCGCTGGCGCGCAATCCCGAGCACCCCGATCAGCTCGACACCGAGGGCACGCAGAACCTCACTGACCTCAGCGGACGGCTCGATACCGCCCGCTACCTCGCGCCCACGAGCGACCTCGTGGCGCTCATGGTGCTCGAGCATCAGACGCACATGACTAACCTGATCACGCGCGTCGGCTTCGAGGTCCGCATGGCTCTCCACGATCAGGCGGCGCTCAACCAGGCTCTCCACGAAAAGCCCGACTACCAGAGCGAGACCACGCGGCGCCGCATCGACTCGGCGGTCGAAGAGATGCTCGAATACATGCTCTTCATCGAGGAAACCAGGCTCACCGAACCGGTCCGCGGCGTCTCGGGCTTCGCGCGGCGGTTCACGAGTCAGGGGCCGCGCGACCCCCGCGGCCGCTCTCTGCGCGACCTCGACTTGAGGACGCGCCTTCTGCGCTATCCGCTCAGTTTCCTGATCTACTCGGAGGCATTCGACGGTATGCCCGCGGCCGCGCGCGAGCGGCTGTACCGGCGCCTGCACGACGTGCTCACGGGCCGCGACTCGCAGAAGAAGTGGTCACGGCTGAGCGCGGCCGACCGCGAGGCCGTCTTCGAGATTCTGGCCGCCACCAAGCGGGGCCTCCCCGATTACTGGACACAACCAGCGAAATAGGCACGCGCGCAAAAGCAGCAGCCCAACACTCAGCACAACTCCTGCCGGCCCCGGAGCAACTTGCAATCCACCGGTTGCGCCGGCATACCGGGTTGCCCGTAACCAGGGCCGTGGGCGGAGCCCTGTAGGCTCCCGGCCGCGCATCGAGGGAACCGCCGCCCAAGCGGACGCTCTCAACGCAACTGTTGCGCCTCGGCGCGCAACTGTTCGTAGCGGTGGCGCGCCTCATCGAATTGGGCGAAGACGTGCCGCTTCTCCGCTTCCGAGCCCCAGGTTGGCCACGCCTCGGCCATCGCCTGCAGCTTGTCGATCCAGCGCAGGAAGTATTCGGCCGATTCGCGGTTGCGAATGGGCCGGCCGCCCACATAGACTCGGACTGCATTGGTGCCCGCGAACGGGAAGCCGGTATCGCCGGCGCCCGGTTCAGGCACACCTTCGACCATCAGTGCAAGCCAGCCGCTGCCGGTTACCCTCACCTCGCGTGTGAAAGCCGGCGCCTGCGCAAGCGGGATCTCGGCGAGCGTTTTGCCGTTCTGGTGCACGACGATCCGGCGCAGCGGCAGAAACGACCAGACGCTGCCGGAGACCGTCACGCTGCCCCCGCCCTCGGGCAGCCGGATCGAATCTCCGGGCAGCTTGCCGTTGACCGTGAACTCGACCACCGGACCGTTGGTGAAGAACGTCCTGCCCTGCTTGAGCCCGTCGATCCAGGCTTCCGCCGTGAGGCTCTTGCCCGTGTGGACGTAGGTCCGCACCGTGCCTACCATGAGCTGCCGGTGCAGGTTGGTGATGGAGTCCTCTCCGCCGGTAGGCGTGATCTTCAGGTCATTGTTGAGCGCATGATGCCAGACGCGGAAGGTCGCGCGTGAAGCGCCCGACCACTCGAGCGCGTGCGTGGTCCCGAGCGCGGCATCGACCGGAAAACCCTTGGCCACGCCGAGACTGCCCGCGAGCGGGTCAGGCTCGCCGGCATAGGCATGTACGTAGCCGACGGCGGCGCCCTGGGCGACGGCCTTGCGGAACATGTCGGTATTGCTCGGATACAGGCTCGCGAGCGCGCTTCCCTGGTAGCCGGAGGTGAACGGCGAGATCAGGTGGTCCCGCAGCCCGATATAGAAAACATGTCCCCAGAAGGGCGGGCGGAACTCTTCGCCAAAGATCAACTTCACGCGCGAATCCTGGCGCGACACCGGGTGCTCGCCGCCGCCGGGCACGAAGTGCTGCAGGTCCAGAATGCGGCTGTCCTTGTTCGCGGCCAGGATGTTCAGCACGTCCATGTCCTCGGCGCGCGCCATCCGCATCATGTTCTCGAGCGTGTTGCGCAGATTTCCGCCGTAGTTCATGTGCACGTGCGTGGAGCCGCTGTACCAGCCTTTTGCGGCCATATCGACAAGCGGCGCCAGGCGTAAGGTCGCGCTTACAATCTGCCCCGCCTTGACCTCGATCTCCCGCGCCGCGGGCCGGTATTCGAGACCTTTGACCGCCTCGATCCGCATCCGTCCTGGAGGAGCTTCCAGCGTGAACTCGCCCTCGGTGTGAAAGACGTGGTCGCGGTTGCGATACGGCATGCGCACGGCGGCGACGCGCGCGTAGGCGTCGTGCGGCGCGTAGAACTTGCCGTCCGAGGCGACTACATAGATCCGCGCGGCGGCGGGCGCGCCCTTCTCGTCGAGCACGTGCACCCGCACTTGCCCCATCGGCCGGCGCCATTTGCGGGACGTGATCGCAACCCGCCGGCGCGCGCCGCCCCAGGTCTCGAGCACCATGAGCCGCGGCAGCCCGCCTTCGTTCGAGATGTAGGCGATGCGCTCGCCGTCGGGCGACCAGCGCGGGTGAAAGTCGTCGAACTCCCCGAACGTCATCTTGTAAGGCTCGCCGCCGGCCGCGGGCGCGAGGTACAGATGGGTGTACTGGTCGGCCGCGCCGCGCGAGCAGGCGAGCAGGACGAGTTTGCCGTTCGGCGAGACGTCCGGGCGCGTGCGGTAGAGTGACTCCTCCTTGAGAATCAGGCGCCCGCGCGCCATCGCATCGCGCTCAGCCGGGACGCGCCACAGGTCGCCCGCACCCAGCGGCGACTCACGGTTGGAGACGATGAGCAGCTCCTTGCCGTCGCGAGTCCAGCACGGCTGCGTGTGCATATCCCAGGGGCCGAAGTACAGCCGGTCCTTGCCGTAGTTGTGGTCGCTCGTCACTGCCACCTCCTCGCCCGCCCACTGTCCCTCGCGAATGGCGCGAATGTACACATTGAAATAGCCGTTCGGCCTGGTGGAGACGTAGGCCAGGAGCGTGCCGTCGGGCGAGAACACCGGGTCGGTGTAGATGTGCTGGTCCGAGGTGAGCGCGTGGGATTCGCCGGTGGCGACGTTCAGGATTTCGAGCTGGATGGCGCGGCCGTCGTGGTCCGCGGTGTAGACGATCCACTTGCCGTCGGGCGACCAGTCGGGCGACGAATCGTAGGCATTGCCGTGCGTCAGCTCAGTGGCGGCGCCCGTGGCGGCCTCGACGCGCCACAGCGACCCGTCCATCGAGACTGCAATCCATTTCCCGTCGGGCGACCACGAGGGCCACCACGGCGTCGTGCTCACCATCGGCGGGAAGTAGTAGTTGTGCATGTAATTGCCGCCGTGCCGCGATGCCGGATACTCGGGCTTCTGGGCAAGCGCGGCGGCGGCCAGCAGGGCCGGCAGTGCGAGAGATACACGCATTCCAGCAGTGTATCCCCGCGCGAATTTGCGGGGAAGTCAGCCGGGCGCTCGCATCGGCCAGGACGGCCGGCAACTTCGCCCCGGGCCCGAGTGCGCCAAGGTGCAGAGTTGAACGGGGGCAGTGAATAATGGTCGTAAATGCCAATCAGAGCCGCCACGATCGTGGCATTGTTGTGTTCTACGGCCTCGCTGTTGCGGGCGGACGTCGTACTGCTCAAGAACGGCGACAGAGTCACCGGGTCGGTCGTCAGGCAGGAGGGACAAAAGCTCAGCTTCAAGAGTGAGCACTTCGGGCTCATCTCCGTGCCGTCGGACGTGATCGAATCCCTCACCACGGATCAGGACCTTCATGTCGCCCTGAAGGACGGCAGGACTCTTCTCGGCCCGCTGCAGGGCAGCGCCGATTCTGTTCAGGTGGCCGGCGAATCGGTCGCAAAAAGCAACGTGATCGCGATCCGCAATGCCGAGGAACAGCGGCAATATGAGCGCCTGGTCAATCCGAGCTGGTTCGCTCTATGGAACGCGACGGCAAGGCTCGGTTGGGCGGGCTCCCGCGGCAATGCCGATACCAGCACGTTCACCTTCGGCTTCGATGCCAGCCGCACCACGCGACGAGACAAGGCGTCGGCCCGCATGAATCTCATCCGAGCGGTCGCCCGTACCGATGAACGCGTCGTCCCCACGGCGCGCGCCATTCGCGCCGGGATCAAATACGATCACAACGTGCATTCCCGGTTGTTTGTGAACACGTTCAACGATTACGAATACGACCGCTTTCAGAAACTGGATCTGCGAGTGGTTGGGGGCGGCGGTTTAGGCTTCATCGTTTGGAAAAACGAGCGCGACCGCCTGTCCCTGGTGGCCGGAGGCGCGGCGAACCACGAGACCTTCGATCCGGCTCCCGAGCCGCGTCTCACCCGGGATCGGGGGGAGACTTACTGGGGAAACGATCTGACATACCAGCTCCTGTCGAGCACCAGCGTGATCCAGAGCTTTCGAATGTTCACGCCGGTGCCGGCCACGAACAGCTACCGGCTGAACTTCGACCTGGAGACGACAACCAAGCTGAACAAGTGGCTCACCTGGAATTTCTCACTGACGGACCGCTATCTGGCCAGCCCGGTTTCCGGACAAAAAAGAAATGATTGGCTCTACACAGCGGGATTGAGTGTGTTTTTGTTGCGATGACCGTGCCTCCACCGCCGCTGGCGACGGGAGCCGCGAGCGGCGCCTTCAAGCGTGCCGTCAAGCTGTCGCCGAAGCGCACAGTCCGCGCCGGCGATTCGTGCAAACCGCCTTCAGCTTCGGGCAGGCGGGGCAGTGAGCATCCGGTTTGCGGCCGAGGCGCACCGGCCGCTTGCGAAAAACCGCATCCCCTCGCTACACTGCCGGTCTGGAGGAATCTTCGTGGAGACTTTCGTGCTTTGCACGGCGCGAATGTTATGCTCGGCCCAGTTTCGAGCTGCCCTGAAGATGGCCAGGGCTACGATGGATAGGGGCTGCCGTGACGACAGAAAAGCACCGTCTCGTGGTGGTATCAAACCGGCTTCCGGTCAAACTGCAACGCACCGCAACGGGTTGGCGCGCCGAGAGGAGTTCCGGCGGCCTGGCGACCGCCATGAGCCCCATCCTGAAGAGCAACGATGGACTGTGGATCGGCTGGCCCGGAGCCTCGGCGGGAATTGACGATCCGAAGCGGCAAGAGATCCTGGAGCGGTGGGCCGCCGAAGAACGGCGCATTGCCGTCGACCTTCCGCCAGAAACCGCACAGCACTTCTATGAAGGCTATGCCAATCAGACGCTCTGGCCTCTGTTTCACCACTTTCCATCCCTTGTCGTCTTCGATCCAAAGGGCTGGGTAGCTTACGAAACCGCGAACAGACGATTTTGTGAAGTGGTTGTGCGCCATTACCGTCCCGGGGATATGATCTGGGTGCACGATTACCAGCTCATGCTGCTGCCCAACTTGCTGCGGCAAGCGCTGCCCGACGCCCCCGTGGGTTTCTTCCTGCACATCCCATTTCCCTCCTCAGAGGTCTTTCGAATCCTGCCCGAGCGCGAAAAGCTGCTGGAGGGCTTGCTCGGCGCCAACCTTCTGGCGTTTCACACCCACTCGCACTTGCGTCATTTCCGAAATTCGGTTCTGCGAGTTCTGGGCAGAGAGAGCCGCATCAACGAGCTCGATGCCGGCGAGCGCGTCGTACGGCTGGAAGCAATTCCGATCGGAATTGCCACAGGGGAATTCACCAGCCTGCTGGCCACGCCGGAAGTGGCCGGCCACATGGCCGAGCTGCGGCAACGCTACGCGGGGCAGCAGATCCTGCTCGCCGTGGATCGCCTCGATTACACGAAAGGCATACCCGAACGGCTGCGAACCTACCGCCGGCTGCTCGAAAGGGCGCCGAAACTGCGCGGCAAAGTCGTATTGGTCCAGATCGCCGTACCCTCGCGCCAGCGGATCGGCAGCTATGAAGCCTTACGGCGGCAGGTGAACGAGCTGGTCGGCGAAATCAACGGCCATTTTGGAGCCGCCGATTGGACACCCGTGGTGTACATCCGGCGCGGGATCTCTCAGGCGCACCTGGCGGCGCTGTATGGCGTCTCCGACGTCGGCTGGGTTACGCCGCTGCGCGACGGCATGAACCTGGTTTCGAAAGAATATGTCGCCTGCAAACTGGACAACCGGGGTGTCCTCGTGTTGAGCGAGTTCGCGGGAGCCGCCGAAGAAATGGGGGAAGCGTTCCTGGTGAACCCATACGACGAGGACCGCACGGCGGCAACGCTCGAGCGCGCTCTGACGCTGGACGCCGAGGAGCGCGAGCGCCGCATTGAAGCGCTGCGCCGGCGCGTGGAACGGAACAATGTGTTCGCCTGGGGAGAGCGGTTTCTTGCCATGCTGCGGGACGCGGCCGCGGCTTGTGTGACCGGCGCTTCGGATCGGCCGCTTCCGCTCGACATTCCATCGATTCTCGATGCGTACCGGAAAGCGCGGCGGCGGCTGCTGTTTCTCGATTACGACGGCACCCTGGTCGGCTACGCGAACCAGCCGGAGCGCGCCACGCCAACACCCCGGTTGCCAGGCCTGCTCCAGCGTCTCATCGAGAACCCCGGCAACTGCGTCATGCTGATCTCCGGCCGAAAGCGTGCGGACCTGGAGCGCTGGTTCGGAGACCTTCCTGGGCTGTGGCTTGCCGCCGAGCATGGAGCATTGCTGCGCGCGCCCGGGGCCGCGGACTGGCAACCGCTGCGGCCGGACTTCTCGCGGCACGTCCTCGAGCAGGTGCTCCCGGTCCTGCAGCATTTCGTCGACCGTACGCCCGGGAGCTTGATCGAACAAAAGGAATATTCGATCGTCTGGCACTATCGCATGTCGGAACCACAGTTCGCTGACTGGCTCGCCAACGAGCTGGTTGCGATGCTGGAGGATATGCTGGCGGAAACCGAGCTGCGCGCTTTCCGCGGGCAGAAAATCATCGAGGTTAGGCCCCTGTGGATTCACAAAGGTGGGGTGGTCGGGCATTTGACGCAACACTGCGGGCCGGCCGATTTCCAGTTTGGAATCGGCGACGACCGCACGGACGAGGACCTCTTCAAAGTGCTCGACACCGGCGTCTGGACGGTCCATGTGGGCGAAGGACGGTCCCGCGCCCGCTTTCGCCTCCCCAGCCCGGCTCACGTGCTCGACCTGCTCGAGCGTATGGCAACCGCGGGAGTCTCCTGACGCCGGTCTCTCCGGGCTTGAGCGAGCTTTATGAGACCGGACCGGCGCAGGCGGTTTTCGTGTGAGGCGCACCGGATGGTCGGGAGTCACCCTTTTGGAATCGGGCAACGCCGAGCCTCACAAGCGCACACCTTACTCGCTGCGCAGGGCTTCCACCGGCGCGACGCGCGTTGCCCTCCGGGCGGGGACGTAGGTCGCAGCCACCGCGGCGCAGAGCAGCGCCGCACACACCACCGCGTAAGTCAGCGGGTCGAGCGGGCTCACGTCGTAGAGCAGCGCCGACATAACCCGGGTCAGCGCCGCCGCCGCTACCAGCCCGCACCCGAGGCCGAGCGCGGTCAGCGATAATCCGTGGCGGACAAACATCCGGCGCACTGTGCCGTCGTGCGCCCCGAGAGCCATCCGGATCCCGATCTCGCGCGTCCTCTGCGACACCGAGTACGAAATCACCCCGTAGATGCCGATCACGCCGAGAAAGAGCGCCATGCCCGCGGCGACCGCGAGCAGAACAAGCGTGAACGAGGTCCGCGCGAGCGACCGGTCGTAGATCTCCTGCACCGTGCGCACATTCGCAACCGGCAGGTCCGGATGAACGCTCCACACCGCACGCTGGATCCCTTTCGCCAGGTCGGCCGAGCCCGCACGGCTGCTCCTCACCGCGTACGCGACGCTGCGCTGCACGCGCTCCTCCGCGCCCCAGATGTTCCTCACCAGCAGCGGCCAGTACACCACGGTTGGCGCTTTCTTGTCCACCCCGTCGTCGCGCTCATCGCCCACAACGCCGACCACCTCGCGCCAGATTCCCTTGGGATTTTCCCGCACCCGTTTTCCGATCGCTGCCGCCGCGCTGCCCCATAACTCGCGCGCCAGGTTCTCCGAGACTACGACGACGGGGCGCTTCTCGTACAGGTCCGTCCACGTCACATCCCGGCCCGCGAGCAGCGGATTCCCCATCGTCTGGAACAGCCCCGGTGTAACCTGCTTGTACCGGCGGATCGGTGGTATCTGGCCCTCTGCGTACACACGGTCTTCCGCAAAGATCGGGTCGTTGCTGTCGAAGCCGTCCATCGTGATGGAATTGACAGCCGCGACGGAACGCACGCCCGGTATTGCAGCGATCCGGTCGATGATGCCGTTGTGCATGCGCAGCACACGCGCGGGCTCCTTCACCTGTCCGCTGGGAATGGATACGCGCAATGTCTGGATTTCCTGCGGGGATGTAAATCCCGGCTCCACGTTTCTCAGCGCGCGGAAGGTGCGGATCATCAGGCCGGAGCCGATCAGCAGGACGAGCGCCAGGGCAACCTGCACGACGACGAGTGTGCTCCTCGTGCGGTGCCGCTCCCGGCCTTCGCTGAAGGTGCGCCCCACGCCGCGCAAGCCGGCGTCCGGCCGGCGTCCCGCGTACTTCATCACCGGAATGAGGCCGAAGACGATCCCTGAGAGCACCGACAGCACGGCGGCGAACAGCAAAACGTTCGCATCGACGGCGATCTCGGTGAGCCTCGGCAGGTGCGGCGGCGCTAAGGCCGTGAGCAGGTGAAGCGCGCCGTATGCCAGCCCAACCGCGAGCGCCCCGCCCGCAATGCCGAGCGCCACGCTCTCAAGCAGCAGTTCGCGCGCGATCTGCGCCCAACCCGCTCCCAGCGCGGCTCGGATTGCCAGTTCCTGCTGCCTGCCTTCGGTTCTTACCAGCAGCAGGTTGGCTACATTGGCACAGGCGATGAACAGGACAATGCCGGCGGTTGCCATCAGCACCCACAGGACCTTGCCCACGTCGCCGACCACGTCATTCTTCAGTGGACGCACGCTCGGGCCCAGCCGCGCCTCGGCAAGCATCTTGTTGCTCATCCCCGGCGCCGGCGGGAACTTGTCGATCAGCATCGGCAGCATCCGGCCAATGTCGGCGTTGGCTTGCGGGATCGTCACACCGGGCTTCAATCGCGCGACGGCCTGGTAGCTGAAATTGCCGATAAATACCTCGCCGCGGTTGAAGCGGAACGGGAGCAGAATCGAAGGCTTGCTGTTCATGAACCGGAAGTCGTCGGGCATGATCCCGATGACCTCCCGCGCGCGGCCGTCCACCAGGATGCGCCGGCCGATCACGGAGCGGTGCCCGCCGAAGCGGCGCTGCCAGTATCCGAACGACAACATCGCCGTCTCCGGGCTGCCGGGCGCATCGTCGGCCCGCGTAAACCAGCGTCCGAGCACGGGCTTCACGCCCAGGACCGGTAGCGTCCCGTCCGTAACCACCAGCGTGGGGACGGTTTCCGGCTCCGCGAGCCCGGTAACCGTGCCCGATTCTGTCCGCCACAGGCCTACGTCCTCAAACGCCCGGCCTTCCTCGCGATAGAGGAAGTAGGTCGCGGGCGAAGCGTTGAGCTCTGGTATTCCCAGGTTCTGAATCGTCTGCCAGATCGCGACCAGCCGGTCCGATTCCGGGTAGGGCAGAGGCTTCAGCAGCACGCCGTAAACCACCGCGAATAAGGCGACATTAGCGCCCATGCCCGTGGCCAGCGTGAGCAGCGTGACTGCCGCGAACATCGGCGACCGGGCCAGTCTGCGCACAACCTGCCTCAACTGGCCTGCGATGGGTGCCATGCAGATAAATACGAAGCTCGACCGCGGAAGTTTGCAATATTTCGAGCCGGCGATCCGTACTTACGCGTTCCGAAGGCCATTGGTCATAGGCTGTCGCCGCGACGCGTCAGCCCGCCTGGAAGGCAGGCGGCCGCCTCCAAGGCACGCCGGCGGCCTGCAGCGCCCGCAAGTCGCCTTCATTTCTGGTCTGTCTCCATAAACTCGCAGTCCCTCTGTTGCGCGACGGCTATCGGCACGAGTTTCTGCCCCATAATCGCGGCTCGCCCGGCGCTTAGCGGCCTCCGGACTGCAATCTCCCAAGAATCTCAACGGCAAAGCGTCGGCCGGCGACTGTTCGCATCTGTGTTTGGTTCATTCGCGCTCGTAGCTCGGATGATTCGGGGGCAGCGCGCATTGTGTCCTGAATCGCGGGCCGCGTTTCGCTATCCTGCAATTTCATGCGTTTTCCGCTTGTTGCTGTTCTTCCGCTGGCGGCCGCCGTGCCGCTCACAGCCGAGCTGCGATTTCACGCGCCTCTCGACCGCACCACCGTCGCTCAGATATCCGGCGGCGACCGCCAGCCCTTGCGCTCGAACGGCGTGCGATTCGACGGCGCCGCCGTGTTCCCCCATGGCGCTCAACTGACCTACGATGCGCGCGGCAACCTCTACGCCGATCAGGGCGCCGCCAGTTTCTGGTTTCGTCCCGATGAGCCGCTCGGCCGCGTGGGTTTCCCGCTGTTCCTGGTTTCCTACGAGCAGCACTCCACTTGGGATTTCAGTTTTCTCCGCGTCGATTGGAGCGGCAGTGAGCTCCGT
>JACOTZ010000053.1 GCA_016178155.1 Acidobacteriota bacterium | reverse complement strand
AGTGTGCCGCCCCGCAGCGGCCCGGCACATCGTCGAGAGGACTCCGGCGCGGCCCAGCGGGGTGCGCAAAGTTGCCCACACGTTCGCGCCCACACCGTGAAGTGCCTCCGCTGAGGCCGCAACGCTGGCGTGGAGCCCGGTGCCCGGGTACCGATCGTCTCACCCCGCCTCATCCATAGCTCGGGCCGCCCAAGACCACCTCGCGCCCGCCTGTTGATTTGGCTTACGAGGCAGCCCAACTCCGCTGAAAAAATCTGTGGAAATCCGATTCCCTGAAACCCGTGTTTTCAGGTACTATACGAGAAACTGTACTATTACTAGAGCACCGAGTACTAGAGAACCGAGAGCGTTACTGGGATAGATCTAATCATGAAAGGAATCTCACATGTGGAATCGTAGGGATGAGCCTGCCAGCCGCCAGACGCCGACCGGGCCGTCGCCCCAACCCGCCGCCGCCCCCGCGCCGGCTACGCCTCAGCCTGCTCCGCTAACGGCCGACGCCCATCGCGGCGCCACCATTGGCAAGGCGGTCAAGGTGGTCGGCGACATCTACAGTGAGGAAGACCTCTACCTCGACGGTGAGGTGGAGGGCACCATTGAGCTTCGCGATCACCGCTTGATCGTAGGCGCCAACGGCAAGGCGAAATCCGCCATCAAAGCGCGCGACGTCATCGTCTCGGGATCGGTGCAGGGCAACGTCGAGTGCTCCCACAAGATCACCATCCGCAAGGACGGTAAGCTGGTGGGAGACATCAAGACGGCCGGCATCATCATCGACGACGAGGCCTACTTTAAGGGCAGTATCGATATCGTCAGGAACGGCTCGGGCGACTGATTCCGCGCGAGCCTTCGCCCGGCGGCGCCTCCGTCCAGGTGTCCACAAACTTCTCCGCTCCCGGCCGTTATCACGCGCTCGACAGCCTGCGCGCCTCCATGATGCTGCTCGGCCTTTGGCTGCACGCCGCGCTCGGCTACGCCAATGTGCGCGAGGTCTGGCCCTTCAAAGACGCCGTCACCACGCGTTTTTTCGACGGCTCGGTTTTGCTCATTCACATTTTCCGCATGCCGGTCTTCTTCGCCATGGCCGGCTTTTTCGCGGCGCTGCTGCTCGATCGGCGCGGCGCGCTGGGCCTCATCCGTAACCGGACCGGCCGCGTCCTCGCGCCGTTCATCGCCGCGCTGCTCGTGCTCACGCCCGTAGGGGCCTTCCTGAGCTACTATGCCCGGATCTGGTACGGCCCCGCTGCCCTCGATGCCTCCTGGCGCTTTCTCCTCAGCGGGACCTGGATCGGCAGGCATTTTCCGACCTATCTGTGGTTCCTCGAATACCTGCTGGTGTTCTACGCGGCCGCCCTGCTTCTCGCGCCGCTCGGCCGGCTCACGGCAGGCGGCGCCCGGCTGTTCCGCGCCGCGCTTCGCTGCCCCGCCGCGCCTTTGTGGTTCTCTCTCCCGACCTTTGCCACGCTCTGCGCGATGGATCTTGGCATCCTCGACACGCCCCGGGCCTTGGCGTTGAGCCCCCGCGTCCTCGTCGCCTACGGCGTCTTCTTCGCTTTCGGATGGCTGCTCTACGGCGCGCGCGACATGCTCGGCATCTTGCCCGCGCGCGCCGGTTTCTACCTCGGCGCAGCGCTAGCCGCGTCCGCCCTGCACCTGTACTTCATCCACCGCAGCCTGATCGTGCTCAGGCGCTACGAGCCGTTCGCCTTCTTCGGCTCGGCCGCCACCGGCGCGATCGCCGTCTGGTTGTTCGTCCTCGGCTTAACCGGCTGGTTTCTGCGCCGCCTGGACACCCCGGACCCGCGCGTCCGCTATCTCTCCGACGCATCCTATTGGATCTACCTGATCCACGTGCCGCTCCTGCTCGCGCTCCATCTCGCACTCGCGCCGGTCGCGCTGCCCGCGGTCCTGAAGTTCGCGATCGTGGTCGCGGCCGCCTCCGCCCTTCTGCTCCTGAGCTACGATCTGCTGGTGCGCCCGACCTGGCTCGGCGTGCTGCTCAACGGCCGCCGCTACCCGCGCTGGAATGCATCGCGGCCGCATCTCCCGCCACGGTTGTCGCAAGACGCGGCGCGAGCGTCATAAGCGGCACGAACGCAGGCCGCCGCAAGCGTAGTTTATCCGTGCGTTCTTCACTGCCGCGTGGTGAGAAGTCAGGGGTTATTCAAACAGCCCGATCTGCTCCTTGGGGGGCGGCTTGGGCTTGCGGCGGGCCGGCCGGAGCGGACTCCCCACGACTCCGAGTACCTGCACCTCCCGCAGTGCCGCTCGCGGCACGAACAGCCGTGGGCTGCTACCCGCGAAGTCCGGCGGCGCGACCATAAAGCCCGCGGCGTCGAGCTGGAGCAGGTTATTGGGGACCACGCTCTCGAGAACCTCATCATCCCGGAAGCGCATCCGAACCCAAAGCCCTTCCATCTTGGGGCGTGCCAGAAAGGTCCGGCGCTCGAGAACCGGCTCAGCCGCCTGGAATTCTCGGACGAAGTGCACGATCTTGATGTCGGAATAGGGCACCACGGAAGCAGTGCCCGACAAAGAAAGCAGCTCGACGCCCTCGGGGGTCAGAAACGTCGCCGGGTTCACAAATCCCGCAAGCGTTTCGCGGTCGAACCGCTGCACGCGCACCTTTTTGGCGGTCGAGCTGGCCAATGGGATCCTTCTTCACCCTGCCGCGGGGCCGAATTCGGCCGCAGCCGCCCCGCGCCCACCGCACACACGTTTCCCTCGCCTCTCCGATTCATCCTGACACGATGCGGTGCCCCATGGCTTCGGCCGCGGGCGGACGGCTCGGCGAAGATCAGCAGAAGATCAGCAGTGGAGACGCGAAAATGTTACAAACAAATTGCCAAATATTGTATCATTGGCACGAGCAGAGGGGTTTTGGCTCGCCCCAGGGCGCGGCCGTCAAACGCGCCTCTGGACCGGCTGAAAGGCTGTATTCCACGTCAGGACGGGCTCTGGCACCGGAGAGCCCGAAGCGAGGCTATTGTCCGGGACCCAAATGAAACCGGGGCGGCGACTGCCGCCGAGCTCGTCGGGCCCGCTCCCGGCCTGGATCGAAGCGTTCCTGGATTTCTGCCGGGTTGAGAAGGGACTCGCGCGCAACTCGCTCGAGTCCTACCAGCGCGACCTGTACCGGTACGCGGCTTTCGCTGGTACTGCCCCCGGAAACCCCGAGCTGATCCGCCGCTACGTCGACTCGCTCTACGACGCCGGCCTGTCCAGCCGCTCGATTGCCCGCCACTTGACCACGCTCCGCAATTATTATGGTTTCCTGGTGCGCGATGGCAAGGTCGCGGAGGATCCGGTCGGTTCGCTGCCGCTGCCCCGCACCTGGAAGAAGCTGCCGAAGTATCTGAATAGCGAGCAGGTGGACCGGCTACTGGCGAGTCCCCAGGCAGCCACCCCCATCGGGCTGCGCGACCGCGCCATGCTCGAGTTCCTTTACGCGACCGGCGTGCGGGTGAGCGAGCTTTGCCAGGTGGAGCTGACGGCCGTGAACTCCGAGCTTGGATTGGTGCGCGTACGCGGCAAAGGCAATAAGGAACGTGTTATCCCCGTGGGCCGGGCCGCGCTGAAAGCCGTGCAGGCCTATATCGACTCGGGCCGGCCGGCGCTGCTGAAAGGAAGGGGCTGCCGCTATCTGTTCGTAACGGCGCGCGGATCCTGCATGACGCGGCAGGCTTTCTGGAAATTGTTGGTGGGATACGGCCGCAGGGCGGGCATCTGGCAGAAGCTCACGCCGCACATGCTGCGGCATAGTTTTGCCACCCATCTGCTCGAGCGCGGCGCCGACCTGCGCAGCGTCCAGACCATGCTCGGGCACGAAGATATCGGAACCACACAGATTTATACGCACGTATTAAAATCCCGGCTGAGGAACACGGTGGAGAGGCACCATCCCCGTGCCTGAGCGCGTAGCGGGTCCCGGAAAAGCCATGGAACCAGCCGGAGGCGGATGTCGGGTGCGGCGGCTCATCGCCCGACAGGCCGCGATGACTCGATCCGGAAACTCGTGTCGCGATCGCCGCCCAATAAAGGACCCGCGACTTTCTGCGGAGGAACCGATTCGCTGCGGCGGCGGGAGAGCGCCGGGCGAGCGCGTCCGAGCGCCCGCGGATCAGAAAACCTCGTGGCCACGGAGCCGCGCGGAAGCCGCATCACAGTTTTCGGCGTGGTTCCCAGGAGAGCCAATGTCATGAGCGACTACATGTTCATGCTCGAGAATCACCTCACATCTGACCAGTTCGGGGTGATCTCGGAAATGGAAGCGGCGGCGGCGCAGGCGCGCGTGAACCTTTTCCTCACGGGCGGGGCAGTGCGAGACATGCTCGGCGGTTTTCCCATTCGTGACCTGGACTTCACCATCGAAGGCAACGCGGCGAAAATCGCGAAAAGCATCGAGCAGAAGTCGAACGGGAAGATTCTGACCGTGGACGAGAACCGCAAGTGCACCGAGATGCTCTTCCCCGGGGGGGTGACGGTCGAAATCGGCATGGCCCGGCAGGAGCGCTACGCCAAGCCGGGCGGCAAACCGCGCGTCACGCCGGCGACGATTCACGAAGACCTCCGCGGGCGTGACTTCACCATCAATGCCCTCGGGCTCTCGCTGAACCGCGGGTCGCGCGGCCTGCTGCTCGATCCGACGAACGGCTTGGGCGATCTCGAACGGAAGGAGATCCGCGCGACCGGCAATTATTCGCTGTACGAGAACCCGATCCGGCTCTTCCGCATGATCCGGTTCAAAGTGCGGCTCGGATTCCACATCGCCGAGCGCACGCGCATGCAGTACGAAAACGCGCGCCTGGCCGAAGTCGAAAAGCATATCGCTGCCCGCTCGTTCTACCAGGAGCTGACCCAGATCGCAAAAGAGCCAAACCCGGGCGAGGTCCTCCAGATTCTGGAGCACGAGAAGCTTCTGCAACTGATCTCGCCCGCGCTCACCGGGCCCAACCTGAACCTCGCGGCCTTTCAGAAGCTCCAGAAGGCGCGCCAGATCCTGCCCTTCGGCATCGATCTTCACCTCGACTATGTTCCGGTATTTTTTTATCTGCTCGAGGAAAAACTCTCGCCCAAGGATCGGGTGGCGCTGATCAAGCACACAGCCATGACCCACGGCGAGGCCAGTGCACCCGCCGGCCTCGAGGCGAAAGCCAGAAAGCTGGAGAAGAGCCTGCAATCGGCCAAGCTGCAGAAGCCGTCGCAAATCTATCAGGCGATGGTCAACGCGCCCGGCGAGCTCCTGTTGTTTCTGCTCCTGAAATCTCAGCAGCGCCTGGTGCAGGATCGAATCAAGAACTACTACCAGAAGTACCTGCCGGCCGCGCAGGAGGTCCCCGAAGCGGACGTGATTTCCGCCGGCGGCACACCGGGGACGCGAAAGTTCCAGAAAATCCGCGAGTCGCTGATCTGGGCGCGTCTCGACGCCCGCCCGAAGAAGACGCCCCCACCCGAGCCCGCCCCGCCGCCCCCAATCGCGACTACCGGGCCCGCGAGAAACCCCATGCATCGGCAGTAGCCAGGTTCGCCGAGGTTCGTCACCACCACTCCCTGACGGTCGTGGCTCAGAACGCTTCCGCTGATTTGACGGCACTTACTGAGCCGCGCGCGTCAGCAAGCGGTTCGAAATCCTGTCGGTGACGAACTTCGGTTAGCTCGGCACACGCTCGGCAATGCACGGCGGCAGCTCTCCAGGCTTCTCGCGCGGACAGCCGCGCGATGCTCAGCCGCTTCTCAGAAACTCGAAGCTGCCGAATGCGTGACGGTGGCCCGGGGCGGCCCGCGCTCAATTCCGCGCCGGAAGGCCGGCGGATGGCAGATCGCTCAGTGATCGCGCTCGGTGACCAGGTCAGTGACCGCGTAGAGCGCGCGTTGATAAGGAGATTCGGGGAAGCCTGTTATGATTTCGCGCGCCTTTTCCGCAAATGAATGCGCGCGGTCCCGGGCGCGGTGAATGCCGCCATGGCGCTCGACCAGGCCAAGAATCTCCGGGAACGCAACCGTGTCGTAGCCACCTTGGCGTAATACCGCGTCCACGAGAGTGCGCTCGCCCGGTTCGGCTCGCTGCAGCGCATAAATCAGCGGCAGTGTCACCTTACCTTCCCGCAGGTCGTTGCCGACCGGCTTCCCCAGCGTCTTCTCGCGCGCCGTGAAATCGAGGATGTCATCGACAAGCTGGAAAGCCATACCCAGGTTCCAGCCGTAATCGCCGAGCTTGCGCTCGATCTCCTCGCTGCCGCCGCCGGCGTGCGCGCCCAGGCGCGCGCAGGCGGAAAACAGGCTGGCGGTCTTGCGGTCGACCAGATCCATGTAGTCGGCCTCGGTGATGCCCAGCTTGCCGATGCGCGCGAGCTGCAGCAGCTCGCCCTCGACCATCATCTGGGTCAGCGTGATGAGAATGTCGAGCACATGAAAATCGCGCTGCCGCAGTGCGATCTGGAACGCCTGCATGTAGAGCCAGTCGCCCGCAAGTACGGAAGTGTGATTGCCCCAGACAATGTTCGTCGATGGTTTGCCGCGGCGAGTCTCGGCAGCGTCAATAATGTCGTCGTGCACCAGGGTGGCGGCATGGATGATCTCCACGACTGCCGCCAGGCTGATAGCGCCCGGGCCGGGACTGCCCGCGGCCCGGCAGGCCAGCAGGAGCAGGATCGGCCGGATGCGCTTGCCGCCCGAGGAGTTCAGATATTGGCCGATGCTGGTGACCGCGTCCACAGGCGCCATCGACGCCAGATTGATCTCGCGCTCCACCAGTTTCAGGTCGCCCTGGATGAGGTCGAGGATCTCCCTGGCCGTAAGGGACTGCCCCAGCTTGCTGAAGCCCATGAATGTTCCAGTGTAACTGACGTTTCGGCGCCGAAAGCCGTGCCCGGCCTTGCCGCCGGTCAAACGAACGCCATCAACGCCATCAAATGGTAACGCCCACTTGCCAGAGCACGTATCCGATCGATTGCCGGAGGTAGAGCCATTTCTCGCGCCAGGTGCCCTTGGGAACGGATGGGCGCGGCGAGCCATAGACATTCAGACCGCGAAACTCGAGCATCTTCTTGGCGCGGAAGATATGGTAGCCGTCGCTCACCAGAATGCACGACTTCAGGTTCATCCGCCGCATCATCTCGGCCGCGGCGGCCGTGCTGTGCACGGTCGAGTCGCTCTCGTCCTCCACCAGAATGGCCTCCGAGGGCAGGCCCTGGCGGACCAGGTAATCGCGGCTGACTTCGCCCTCGGTGTAAATCGGATCACCGCCGGCGCCGCCGGTGGTGATGATGCGCGCCGCCAGCCCGCGCCGGTAAAGCTCGAGCGCATGATCGAGCCGCGCGCGCAGCACCGGCGACGGGCGGCCGCGATATTCGGCGGCCCCGAGGATAAGGATCACGTCGGCGGCCTGCGCCTCGTCCACGCTGGACTGCTGGTAGATCTGCCGCATGATCTGCGAGAGATATAGGCCGATCCCCGCGGCCCCAAGCAACAGCGCGACGGCCAGCAATCTGCGCATGCGATATGCTCAGTCTACACAGCAGGAAGCATGCGTGGCATCGAAAGCACTTCCCGGAAACCGGCGGTCCCCTTGAGAGCGCGCCGCGCCCAAGTGTTCGTTCTGAGCCGCGGCCGTGGGGGAGCGGTTGTCAAATATATGGCGGAACACCGCACTGGATCTCCGGACCGCAGCCTGCCGCGCGATTAGCGGCTGAGCGGAAACAGAGCCGACGGGACTGCGGCCGGACCTGATCGGAACAAAGCAAGGCGCCGCCAAACGAGCCTCAGCAGAGGATGCGTGCGGCGTTTCGCCGCGGAAAACCGGCGAGCCCCGCCGGCGTCACAGAGGAGGAGAGCGTGGCCATGGCCCAGGCGCGGAGAACACGGCTGGTTCCACTGACGAGTCTGCAGAATCCTTTGCTCAAACAGGTCAGGCGCGCAGTGGCGCGCGGAGATCTCACCGGCGGCGGCTATTGCGTCGCCGAGTCCTTTCACCTGCTCGAAGAGGCGATCCGCAGCGAGTCGCGCATCCACGCCGTGATCGCGTCGCAGGCGGTCGCCGATACCGTGGAGGAGCGCACGGAAGGGTTGCACAATCTTAAGGTGTTCCTCGTCCCCGATGCGATTTTTCGCGAGTGCTCGGCCACGGAAAACAGCCAGGGTGTGATCACCCTGGTCGAGCCGCCGGCCTGGAAGCTGGAACACGTGTTTCGCGGCCGGCCCCTGGTGATCGTGCTCGACGGCATCCAGGATCCGGGCAACGCGGGAGCTATCCTGCGCGCCGCGGAGGCGTTCGGCGCCACCGGGGCGATTTTCGTCAAGGGATCCGTGAGTCCCTATAACCCGAAGGCGCTCCGCGCCTCGGCAGGCTCGATTCTGCGGCTTCCCGTAGTGTCGGGTCTGGACGAGAAGCTCGCGTGCGCGGCGCTCCGCAAGAACCGGGTGGACGTCTGGGCCGCCATGCCCGACGCATCTACGCCGGTCAACGCCGCTGACCTGCGCCGCCGCTGCGCGCTGGTGATCGGCAGCGAGGGTCATGGCGTCGGCCCCGCCCTGCAGTCGATCGCGACCGGGCTCCGCATTCCCACCACGCGGGTCGAGTCTTTGAACGCGGCGGTCGCGGCCGGCATCCTCGTGTACGAAGCGCGCCGCCAGCGGCAAGCGCAGGCGTAGGCATCGTTGAGGCGCCCGCTGCTGGAATGGGCGCAAGCGTGGCGGCCTGGCTACGGGGACCACCAGACCAGGCGCGGCGCGTTTATGATCGGATCAGGCGGCCCCATGAGTCTGTTCGAAGATACACCCCTGCGCGACGAGGCCGTCAAGGGACGGCCGCTGGCGGAGCGGATGCGGCCGCATTCCCTCGATGAGTTCGTGGGCCAGCAGCACATCGTCGGCCCCGGAAAGCCGCTGCGCCGGCAGATCGAGCGCGACGACCTCAGCTCGATGATCCTCTGGGGCCCTCCCGGCGTCGGGAAGACGACCCTGGCGCGTCTGGTTGCGGGGCTCACGCGCGCCGATTTCGTTCCGTTCAGCGCGGTGCTGAGCGGCATCAAGGAAATCAAGGCGGTGATGGCGGATGCCGAGCGCAACCGTCGCGCCGGGCGGCGCACCGTCGTCTTTGTCGATGAAATCCACCGCTTCAACAAGGCCCAGCAGGACGCGTTTCTGCCCTACGTGGAGCGCGGCGACATCGTTCTCATCGGGGCCACCACCGAGAACCCGTCGTTCGAGGTGATCTCGGCGTTGCTGTCGCGGTCGAAAGTCTACATGCTCGAGTCGTTGACGGTTGACGAGACGCTCTTGCTGCTGCGGCGCGCACTCGCTGACCGCGAAAGCGGGCTGGCCGCGCTCGGCGTCCGCGTACCCGAGGACCTGATGCGCAGCATCGCCGTGTACGCGAACGGAGATGCGCGCACCGCCTACAACATCCTCGATCTCGCCGTTGCCTCGGCCAGGGACGGGGAAGTGACGCAGCAGGTCCTCGAGGACGTGCTCCAGCGCAAAACGCTGCTCTACGACAAAGCCGGCGAAGAGCACTTCAACCTCATCTCGGCGCTGCACAAATCGGTGCGCTCGAGCGACGTGGATGCGGCGCTCTACTGGCTGGGGCGCATGCTGGAATCCGGCGAGGACCGGCTGTACATCGCGCGGCGGCTGGTAAGGATGGCGATTGAAGACGTGGGTACGGCCGATCCGCGGGCGCTCGAGCAGACCATGGCGGCCATGCAGGCGGTCCATTTTCTGGGCATCCCCGAGGGGGATCAGGCGCTGGCGCAGGCCACCATCTACTTGGCGGTCGCGCCCAAATCCGATGCTGCCTACGCGGCGCTCAACGCAGTCGTCGCGGAGATCCGGGCAGGCGTCAATCCCCCGGTCCCCCTGCACCTGCGCAACGCGCCCACGCGCGCCATGAAGGACTGGGGCTACGGCTCGGGCTATCAGCACGCGCATGAGTTCGAGGACGCCCTGCCCGATATGGCCTGTCTGCCTGAGGAACTGCTAGGGAAAGAATTCTACAAGCCCACCGGGCGAGGTACCGAAAGCAAGATCGGTGAACGCCTGAGCGAGATCCGGAAACGCCGCGAGCGGGCGCAATAAAGTACCCCAGTACTAATACAACTCCACGGCTGTTTCTATTGTTTTTCGCTTACTCCTGGGGCATTCTGACACTGGAGAGTGAAACGGATGCTGAAAAGTAGCGAAATAGACCGGGTCCGCAGCGCAAAGGACCGCCGGCGCGCCGACCGGTTCCCCATCGAGCAGGAGGTTCGATATCGGATCCGGAACAAGAGACAGCAGGAGCACGAAGGCAGCGGCAAAACCGTCAACATCAGCAGCAGCGGGGTCTTGATCACCACAAGCCAGGTGCTCGTGCCGGGGAAACGGGTCGAACTCGCCATCAGTTGGCCCGTGCGGCTCGACAACCGCTGCGCGCTTAAACTCGTGGCCAAGGGACGGGTGTCCCGGCTCGAGCAGGGGCGCGCCGCCATCGAGATCCAGCACTACGAATTCCATACGCAAGCGAGCAAAGCGCTTACGGCGTAAGCTGGGATCTGTCACCACCGACTGCCCTGAGAGCGAGCGCAATTGCGGCGGCGTGTGCGGGACATAGAGCCCCGGCGAGAAAATGCGGGTGAGCTCGGGAGGCCGGCGGTTCGACCCTCGTGTGCAAATAGCCCTCGGGCATGTCCGGACTGTCTGTACTGACCAGTCAACGCTGAGCCAACGCCTTTCAGACGGGTGCGAGAATAGAACTGCTGAATTGATCGCTCCGGCACAGTCCCGCGTCAACTCTTTTGTCATCTGTGGCAAACGCGAAGTCGCACGCGTCCGCCTGCGTATTGTTTGCCTACTTCTACTCGGCACTCCAGCGGCAACTGGCCAGGCATTTGAGTATCTTGCTACAGACCGCACAGGTTCTGTGCTTTATTTCTCGTCTCCCCTACGCCTCAAAAACACGGACGAACCACCGTATGCGAAGATCTTCCGCTGGAGTGAAGACTCTGGCGTGCGGCTCTACGCCCAACAGAAGGAACCGGGGGTATACGATTCCGTGCGTTTGTGGGGATCACTGACGGCCTATCGCCTGATCACGCCATTGGTCAGCAGCGCCGGCGACGTGGTCGCCTTTACCGGGCGAAAGGATTGCAATTGGGGTTCGCTCTGTCACCGCTCGATTGAGTTGTTCGAATCCACGATCCGTATCAGGGGCGCGGCCGAGATGCGAGTCCCCGGGGCTGTCACCATCAGCCCGAACGGGCGTTATGCTGTTCTGACGACTTCCATTGCCTCGCCGCGGCCCATCACGCGATTCCTGGACCTACAGACAGGCGGTTTCTCTGACTTTCAGGGATTCAGTGTAGAAATTCCGGGAGCACACGGGGTGTCGAATGACGGAACGGTAGCTACGACAGGGGGTGGCCTGGGGCTATGGCGTGCGGGGGAACTGCGGAAATTGTTCGCCGGCCTCGTGCAGTCTGCGATGATCAATGACAGCGCCACCCGCGTGGTTTACGAGCAGATCTCTCGCGGGCTGTTCTCCTATGACATCCAGACTCGCCGCGAAACTCAATTGTTGACCGGCAACGGTCCTTTTTCATTTGCGATCTCGGACGACGCTTCCAGGATCGCCTATATCGATTCCGGCCAGGCTTGGATTGTCAACCATGACGGAGGAGGTCGCCGGCAGATCGCCCAAAGCCCGGATGAAGTCCGGACATTAACCTTGTCGGGCGATGGGTCCATCGTCTTCGCCGTCACAGCCTCCAACCGCATTATTCGCATTCGCCTGAGCCCGACGGTGATCGACGAAATTGTGCCGGCGACGTCCGGAGGGATCGGGACCTACGGCCCCACTTTCGGCCGGTTCGCCGTCCCTGGGAGCCTGTTCGGCGTAAACGGCCGGTCGATCGTCGATGAAGTCTGCATCTACGGTCGAGCCTGCGGAATTCCGACACTGTTCAATTCCCCTTCCGCGCTATTTTTCCAGATACCCTGGGACCTTCCAGAGGATCCCAAAGCAACTTGGATCGAACTCGATCTACCCGATAACCCCGAAAGTCCCTTCGACTCATTTTTCGTGATGGCGCGTCCGATCTGGATCCGCCGTTTTGCGCCGCAGTTTTTCACGGAAGGACCGGAGTTGGACGTGATAGCCGCACATGAGGATTTCAGCTCGCTCGTGACAATGGACAATCCTGCCCGGGCGGGCGAGGTCATTCACATCTACGGTATCGGCTTCGGTCCCGTGGTCCCGCAGCCTCCGAGTGGATCGGCCGCTCCGATAGAGCCGCTGTCGTTCGTCACGGACTCGATGGCCTGCGAGTTGGATACCGGCGTCATTCAACCTATCGAAGTGCTCTTCGCCGGCCT
>JACOTZ010000052.1 GCA_016178155.1 Acidobacteriota bacterium | reverse complement strand
GAACCAGCTTCATGGCTCGGCTTTCTGGTATCACAACAACCAGCGCCTGGCCGCCTACCCCTATTTCAGCGACCGCTCGCAACCGAAGCCCAAATACATCTCGAACCAGGCGGGCGGCACCTTGGGCGGGCCCATCCGGAAAGACCGGATCTTTTTCTTCCTCAGCTACGAGCGGACGAACGAGCATTCGAACGCACAACGGTTCCTGGACGTGCCGACCGCGGCGATGCGCCAGGGCGATCTTTCGGGCTCGCCGACGCCGATCTACGATCCCATATCGGGGTCGGCGTTCAATCCCGCGCGGCCAAGCGCTTACGCGGCCGATCGCACGCCGTTCCCGGACAACCGTATCCCCGTGGCGCGTATTTCCAGGCCGGTGCGCAAGATCCTGGAGCTGCCCGACTGGCCGCTGCCGAACTTTCCGGGCGTGGGCGCGCTGGGGTTGAACCGGAACTACCTGGCGGGCGTGAAGTACTTCGGCAAACGCGACCAGGTGGATTCGAAAGTGAACTACAACCTGACGGACAAATGGACGGCGTTTCACCGCCTGAGCTATCTCTGGTTCGATCAGAACAACCCCGCTGCTTTCGGGCTGCTGGCGGGACCGCGGGTACATCCGACAAACGACCGGCCCGGTTTCGGATTCGGGCCCACCTATTCGGCTACCGTGTCCACCACGTACGTCGCCGGTCCCACGCTGGTCTTCGATGCCTATTTCGGGTACACGCTGCAGGACATCAACGCAGGACCGGACAACCTGGATCAAAACGTTTCTCGAGACCTGCTGGGGATTCCGGGAACCAACGGCTCCACTCCGTTTGCGGGCGGGATGTCGCGCATCCTGATCGACGGGTTCGATCAGCTCGGGTACGCCCAAGTGTCGCCGGTGTTTTTCACCGATCACCAGTTTCAATACGCGGGGAACGGCAACTGGACGCGCGGCAATCACGCGGTGCGGTTCGGCTTTGACGTTCTCCGTTTCAGCCTGAACCAGGAGCTGGCCAACGCGGCGGGCGGGTTCGGCGGCCCCGCGGGCGGCTTCCGATTCCGCAGCGCCACGACGACTTTGCGAAACGGTCCGGCGGCGAACGACTACAACTCAATCGCGAGCCTTCTTTTGGGCCTGGCGCGGGAGGCCGGCCGGAACGTGCTGTCGGTGCCGCGATTCGAAACCAGGGCCAATGCCTTCAGCCTGTATCTCCGCGATCGCTGGCAGACCTCGCCACGGCTGACGATTTCGTATGGGGTTCGCTGGGAGCATTTCCCGTTCCCGGTGCGGCCGGACCGGGGACTGGAGCGCTATGATTTCGCGACCGACCAGATGCTGGTCTGCGGAGTCGGCTCGGTGCCGCGCGATTGCGGGATTGAAGAGAGCAAGCGCCGTTTCGCGCCGCGCATCGGTTTTGCCTGGCGGGCAACCGATCGGCTTGTCGTGCGCGCCGGCTACGGCTTGACCTATGATCCGTTCAACCTGGGGCGCGACCTCCGCGGCAATTATCCCGCTCAATTCGCTCAGAATCTCGAGTTCCCCGACACGCGTGCCTGGTCCACCACACTCGAGCAGGGACTGCCGGCGGTCCCTCCGCCCCTTCAGGGAGACCGGCTGCCGATGCCCAAGACGGCCGCGCTGCTTACGGCGGACGACAATTTTCACCGCGGCTATATCCAGTCGTGGAATCTTACGCTGGAGCGGCAGCTTGGAGACTGGATCGCATCGGCCGGCTATGTGGCGACGCGATCGATCCGCCAGATTTCGTTTTTGGACGCCAATTATGCGCTGCCGGGAACGGGTACGCAGGGGCGGCAGCTCGTGCGCCAATTCGGCCGCGCGGCGACCACGCAATTTGTCGGGCATGTCGGCGTTCCCAAGTACGACTCGCTGCAGACAAGGCTGCAGCGCCGGTTCCGCGACGCGTCCGTCAGCCTCTCATACACGTGGTCGCACACGCGCGGGTTCACCGCGGCGAATTCCACGTCGACGCCGCGCGTCGCCATCCCCGACCTCTGGCGCCGGAACTATGGGCCCACGCCCTCGGATCTGCGGCATTATTTCGCGGGAACGGCCGTGATGCAATTGCCTTTCGGCCGCGGCCGGCGCTGGGCTTCGAGCGGGGCGGCGGCCCAGGTTCTCGGCGGCTGGCAGGCGAACGTGGTTGCGGCAATGCACACCGGGTTCCCAGTCACGCCCGTGGCGCCGGGAACCGTGTTGAATGCGCCCGGCAACGGAAACTTCGCCGATTGCCTGGGCCCGGTGCGGAAAATCGGCAGCCCGAATCTGTGGTGGGACCCATCGAATCTCGCCGACCCGAACCGAACGGATCCGCGGACGCCGCGCTTCGGCACGTGCGGCGCCGGCGTGCTGCGCGGACCCGGGCTGGTGAACTTCGACTTCGGGCTCTTCCGAACCTTCCGCGCCACCGAGCGGCTGAGCCTTCAGTTCCGGGCGGAAGCGTTCAATCTCTCGAACACCCCGCATTTCGCCAATCCGGGCGCCGATATTTCGGCGGGCGGCTTCGGAGTGGTCAATGGAGTTCAGAATACCGGGCGCGAAGGGATCGACCAGCGCTTCTTCCGGCTGGGGTTGCGGCTGGGTTGGTAAGGGGCACGCTCCGCGGCGGGACTTTATTCGCGGACATGCGCTGGTCGGATCGTCAGCACCGCTTGAATATCATAATCATCGCTTCTTCTGCTCGCAGCAGTGGCGCCGGCACGCACACCCGTCCAGAAGTGAGTTTCTCCATCGGAGAAACACCCGAGCATCGGCCGTCAACGATCCGGCTTACGATCACGCTAATGCTTTTACAGCGTTTGGGCTCAGGGGAAGACTCTACTTTCCCGGCGGCTGGGCCAGGTCAGGCGGCGCACTCGCGGTTCGACACCTCTCCTCGGCAATATGCCCGCAGGGAACCGACCGCCCGGCACAGCGGCTCATGCCACTACGCCTGCACCAGGATCGAGCCCACTTTGGAAAAGATGGTGCTGATGTTCGGCACAATGGTCATCGGAAAAATAGCTCCGACAGCCACCGCAACGAAGCCGCTCAACAGCGCGTACTCGATCAGGTCCTGGCCGCGCTCATCTCTTTTGAACCAGTTGTCAATCACATAAATCAACATGGTTGCCCTCACGCTGCTGTTCTTACTGTGGACCAGGGCAGGGGGAAAAACAACTCGTACTTTGCCCTAGGTGGTACCGGTACAATCCGGTACAAACTTGTTTCCGCCCGATCAATATCGGTAATACGACAGCAGCAGGTCACCCCCCTGCGGGACGGCGGCCGGCAGAAAAACGACCGTGTTCCCGCTGAGGGTGTAGTCCGTTCCCGGCTTCTGCAGCAGCCCGTTGCGATAGAGCTGCAGACTCGAGACGGGCGCCGGCGCCGCCGCCAGAAGGAACGTGGCATTCACGCCGTCGACCGCACCGGCCGGCGTCTCACCGTCTGCGAAGTTCGACGGTGCGCCGCCCGCCGACACCCGGTACCAAGCCTGCATCGCGTCACCCGATTGCGGAGTCGAACCGGTCGCGAATGTGATCGTGCTCCCGCTGATGGTGTAATCCCGGGTCGTGTGCTGGAGCATTCCGTTGCGGAAGAGCATCAGGCTGTTGATCGGGCTCGGAAGATTACTCAACGTGAACGTACGGTTGACGCTGTCGGCCGTACCCGCGGGCGTCTCCCCGTCGATGAAGCCGGGAAGGCCCCCGCTGCCGCAAGGCGCTGCGGTTCCGTCCACGCGCACGCAATCGAGCGGGTCGCCCAGAACAGCTTCGAGGCTTCCCGTATCGTCGATCACTGCCGCCCTTCCGTTTGCGTAACCGGCGCCTTTGAGCGGCCGGTTATCGAGCTCCTGCCTCAGGTTGGTGACATCGTCGATGGCGAGCGCCGTGGCTGCCGGAGGCGGTGTGGAGACACTGCCCGGCCCCGAGATGCGGATATCGTGCAGCTTCAGAGCCAGCTCGCTCGGCGGCACGTTCCAGTATTCAACGAACTGGGTCCGGCCGTCGCTGTTGTAGCGCACGTAGTAATAGGCGCCGCCGGCCGCCGTTGTCGTCGGCACAAGCTGCACCCGCAGCACGCCATTGACAATGCGGGTCGCTACGAGTTGCGTTTGGATCGGGCTCAGGTCGGAGGCTTCAAAGCTCCGCCACTGGATGACCGCCGTGCCTTCGAAAGGCTTGCCGTCGGCCTTGTAGAGACTATCCTGAATTAGCGTGAGCGCGGGGTCGCCGCAAAGCAGGGGCGTCACCGCAAGTCCGGCGGCGGCCGCAACCGCGGCTGCCG
>JACOTZ010000051.1 GCA_016178155.1 Acidobacteriota bacterium | reverse complement strand
TTCGTGAGTCTACGGTGAAACCAGTCGGAAAGCCGGATGCGGGAAATTCGCACGTCCGGTTTGATGAGCGGGGATGGGAAACGGGGCGGCGTTTTGCGCCAGTGCTCGCGCCCATCCTCGACTCTACCCACCACTCCCTGAGAAGGTGTGAAAAAAATGATTTCGGGCCTCTTTTCCACAGACTAACCGAACGCAAACATTGGAGGCCGGAAATGGTTTTGTCGAATATTTCACACTTTCTCAGCAAGCGGTTCGAAATCCTGTCGGTGACGAACTTCGGCTAGCTCAGCGGGCCACGAATGTCGAGGAGCGGGGTTTTTGCGGCGGGAATTCGCTAGCTCCCGGCGCCGAGACCCCGTTTGTCGACTCTGCGCAGGGTATACAGATCACGGCTCGCATTGGCGTGCAGGAGCTTCTTCCAGTCGTCGCGGACGTGGATGAGCTTGCCGCTGATGTGGTTCGAGCTTTCGGACGCGAGGAAGAGGGCAAGCTGGATCTGTTGTTCGGGAGGCACGCCGCCGGTAATGCGGATCTGGGTCGCCTCCTCGCGCTCTTTCCATCCGGCTTTGTCGCCCGCGCGCAGGATCTCATCGGTCATGTGCGTATACACGCCGCCCGGGGCCATGGCGTTGACCTGCACGTTGTGGTCGCGGACTTCTTCAGCGAGGGTTTCGACAAACCGCACGACGGCCGCTTTGGAGGCGGCATAGGCGCTGAAATACGGCCGCGGATTGGCGGCGCCGCCGCCGCTGAGAACGATGATCTTGCCCGAGCGCCGCTCGACCATCTGCGGCAGCACCGCGCGGCAGGAGTTGGCGACGCCGAGCAGATTCACCTCGATGGTCTCGGCCCAGGCTTTGGGCGGAGTTTCGAGGAACGAGCCGACGGGTCCCTGAATTCCCGCCGCGCACACGAGGACGCCGATGGGACCGAAATGCGTGCGGATGCGGTCGCCAGCGGCGGCGAGCTGCTCGAGGTCGGTGACATTGGCGCGCAGCCGCAACGCCGTGCCGCTGGCGTGCTCGATCTCGAGGTTCACGAGATCGAGCTCGGGCTTGGTGCGGGCCAGCAGCGCCACGCGGGCGCCATGAGCGGCGAAACCGATCGCGAGCCGTTTGCCGATGCCGCGCCCGGCGCCGGTGATCAATACGGTTTTATCCTTGATCGATCGCAATGCCCGTTACCCCTATTAACGTAGCGCATGCCGGTCTTGCGCGGGGCCTGTGGGCGGCCGGCAGCTCTGGGGAGTACACGCTTCTCGCGCGGTTACGCCGGTCGCACGTCGTGCAAATGCCGTATGCGCTCCTCAGCGCGAGCCAGCGGCCACGCCATGGCTGCTATCCTGAAATCAGGCGAATTCCTCCAAGGAGAATTTTTTCTTATGCGCGAAGAACTGTCCCGCCGCAGGTTTGTCACAACGTCCTCCGCCGCACTGGCGGCTTCGGCCGTGCAGCCCGTACTGGGCGCCAACGGCCGCCTGCGCGTCGGCTGGATCGGCGCGGGCTCGCGCGGCTACCATTGCATCGACCAGATGCAGAAAAGCAGCAAAGACCTGGTGGAGGTCACCTGGGTGTGCGACACGTTCCAAGGCCACCTGAGCCGCGCGAAGGACCGCGTGCAGACCTCCTGGGGCAACACGCCGAAGACCACGGTAGATTTCCGGGAGGTCCTGGCCGATCCCAACGTCGACGTCGTCTTCATCGCGACGCCCGAGCATCTGCACTACTCCATGGCAATGGCGGCGATCAAGGCCCACAAGCACATCTATCTTGAAAAACCGATCGGCCATACGCTGCAGGAGGGCGCCGAGATTGTCAAGGCGGCCGAGAAGAGCGGCAAGGTTGTCCAGATCGGCACGCAGAACCGGAGCAACAAGCTCTACATCCAGGCGAAGAAGATGTACGAGGACGGGATGCTGGGCGAGGTGCACTACGTGCGCGCGTTCTGGTATCGCAACTTCGACCCCTCGGCCGCGGTGCCCGCGGCGTGGCGCTACGTGATTCCGGCGGGCGCCAGCGAAAGCAATTCCGACTGGGACCGTTTTCTCGGACCCGCGTCCAAGCGCCCGTGGGACATCAAGCGCTATTACCAGTGGCGCAACTATTGGGATTATTCGAGCGGCATCTCCACCGACCTGCTGGTCCATCAGACCGACGCGGCCAACTTCGTGCTCAACCGGGACGTGCCGAACACCTGCATGGCCTCGGGCGGCATCTACATGTGGGGCTCCGATAAAGGCGATGATCGCGAGGTGCCGGACACGCTCAGCGCGCTGTACGAGTACCCGAACAAGTTTCACCTGAACTATAGCTGCTACTTTGGCAACGATTACTTCGGCTACGGCGAGCAGTTTCTGGGCTCCGACGGACTGCTCGAAGTGCTTGACCGGCAGCGCTTGAACTTCGTCCCGCAGAAATTCGGCGGCAAGCCGGTGAAGGGGCGTCAAGAGGCTCACATGCATTATCTGAAGGACTTCAATCAGCCCGACGCCACGGCCGACCACATCCGCAACTTCCTCGAAGCAGTGCAAGGCAAGGCGAAGGCGATTGCACCCGCCCGCGCCGGCCAGTTGGCGGCGATTCCCGGCCATATGGCCACCGAGTCCTACAAGCGCAGGAAGATGATCACCTGGGACGCGAAGAACGAGCGCTTCGCATAAGCGGCTAACAGCCGGGCAGGCCGCGGTTACGTCGAGCCAGAAACTCGCGGCGCGGTCGCCCCGCAACGCAGGAACCGGGGTGTTTCCGGGGAGAACCTGCTTCCGCTCCTGGGCGCGGCGTTGCTGTGATCCGCCGCCGCCCGAGCTGTTTTTGGCCGCCGCGACCGGTGAACGCCTGACCAGCGCCGCTGCGGGAAGAGAATTCGCACCGGCCCTAAACGCTCGCGAGGCAGGGGTGCCAGTCGGGATCGTCGTAATGCGCCATGCAGAAGGACAGCCCGCACTCGGCGCACTCGCGCGCTGCCGGTGCATCGCACGGTTCATCCCAAGCCGAGACCGCCTGGCAGGTGTCCGTGCCCAATGTTGAGTTCTCCGTGGTCGGCATAGATTCGTCTCCGCCTTGAAACCGAAGGCCTGCAGACGTATGATCCACCGGATAGGGAGGGAATTGCAACGTGCAACACGCGATTTCAAGAGATGCTGGGCCGTTATGAATGCTTCAGGCTTGACCGCCGCGCTGATCCAGGCCTTGGAGGCGCTGGCGAGCGGGGCGCAGCTCGCCCGGCCCCAAATGACAGTTCGACGGTTGATCTTTCCAGTGTGCAAGATCTGCTTCGGCCATCGCAGCGGTAAACTCCATCGCCAAGAGGCCAACCTCGTCGAAGCGCTTCTCCTGTATTCGCGACAGGAGGGCGGTCCGGGTACAATAGCTGATCTCCGATGATTCCTGCAGGGGTGCGATGGATTTGCGTGGGGCTGCTCGCGCTGCCCCTAGGGGCGCAGGAATGCCGGATCACAGCGATGACACCGGCCCAACCGGCGCCCAAGGTTGAGGAAGGCGAGCGCGCGCTCGAATCGCAGACGTTTCAGACGAATGCGCTCGCTCTATCACCCGCGAACGTGGTCTATTTCTTCGACTCCGCGAACCGCATCCGGCGCATCGAGGCGAACGGGCGGGTCACCACCGCAGCGGGCAACGGCAGCAGGGGAGAGACGGCGATGCCGGGCGTCGCGGTGGAGACGGCGCTGCCAGCGGTTAGCCAGATCGCATTTTCACCCGGCGGCATTCTGCACTTGGTCTCCGCGGGCCAGGTGCTACGGGTGGTGAACGATGAGATCGAAGTCGCCGCAGGCTCGGGCCGGCCTGGCTTCAATGGCGAAGCGGGGCCGGCGGCGGAGATGAATCTCGGCGGCATCGTGAACATCGCGTTCGATCGTTCCGGGGCGCTGTTGATTCTGGACGGGTACAACCGGGTACGGCGTGTCGACAGCGAAGGCATGCTACGCACAATCGCCGGTTCGGTGCGTCCCGCGGCGGGCGCCGGCTTTACGGGAGACGGAGGACCAGCGAGAGAGGCTGCGCTGTCGAGCCCGCGCCAAATCGTGCCGCTGGCCGATGGGTCTCTTTGGATCAGGGACTTCTCAGGGCGGCATCTGCGTGTGGTTACGCCGGAGGGCACCATTCGCACGCTCAACGCCAATTTCGAGCCCTCGGTGAATATTCTCAAGCTGGCCGACGGAGGGCCGGCGGCGGCGACGGCGAACCGTGTATATCCGATTCGGCCGAACGGAACGATCGAGACGGGTGCGAGGCCCTTCGCTGCTTTCACAGGCACACCGCTGGCAGTCGGCTCGGACGGGGCACTGTACTTCCTGGGCTCGCCGCGCCCGGAGCAGCGCAATCCCCTGGTCCGGATGGCCGACGGATCGCAGACGGTGATAGCGGGCGCGCCCGTGGCGGCTCCGGTGGATGGACAGTCGCCGCCTTTCGGAGTCTGGCGCCCGCAATCGAGCGGTTTGCTCTATGCCACGTCGCAAGGAGGCAAGTCCGGGATTGTGGAAGCGCGACCGGGCGAGGCGCCTCGCTTCGTAGCCGGTGGAGGCGACGACGTCGGCGACGCCGACGGGAAGGCCGCAACCAGCGTCGCGATCTTCGGCATCATGCCCTTCTCGGCCGACGGCGAAGGACGCATCGTCATTGCGGATGTGTACCGGCGGCGGATCCTGGTGGTCGGCACGGACGGAAAAGTCACCGTGCTGAAGACGCAGGGCGGGGAGCCGGTGGTGTATGCTCCGCTGGGCAGTTTTTCGTCTCTCCAGCGAATCGCCGCCGATCATGCCGGCAATATCTACTGGTATTCCCAGGGGGCAACGCCACCCAGAGCGGTTTTTGAGGCGACGATTTCCGTCTGGAGCCGCGCAAATGCGGCCGTCAATACGTTTCCGGTGACCGGCTTGTCAGCCCTGGTGCGGCTGGAGGGCGGCAGCGTTGGCGTGATCGCCGGCAACGGCGTCAATTTTCGAACCGCCTACCGGGCGGACCCGGTTGGGCCGGGGGAAGCGCTGCCCGGATTGCGCATGCTGCCGCTGACGTCCGTGACCCAGTGGCGGGAGCGGCCCTACTTCACGGCGGCCTCGCGGCTGTTCCGGGGCGGAACCGATCACATTGAGATGCTGGATGTGAGGCCGGCGCCGGGCGCGGCATTCACGCCGGATTTCGTGCTGAGCTCGCCCGATAACGTGCTGATCCACCTGAATGACGGCGGCTTCTACCGGATCGATGGGATCGATGCGTGTCAGTGGCTGCCCCAGCCCACGATTACCCGAGGCAGCGTCGTCAATGCGGCGAGCTACGAATTTCCGGATCTCATTTCCCCGCGCCAGTTGATGACGGTGTTCGGGTCGGGGCTGGGGCCGGCGGAGGGGCGGGGCATAGTGCTCGACGGAGCGCTGCGAGCGGGCGCGCAGCCGGCGCCGTACCCGACGCTTTTCCTCGGGGATTTCTCGGGGCCCACCTCGGCGACGCTGGCGGGAACGGCACTGCCCGTGATTTACGCGAACGATTCCCAGGCGACCGTGCAGGCGGTAGCGGCGGTTCCCGCATCGGGGCGGTATCTTTTATATCTGAATTGGCAAGGATTGCAGTTGATTTATCCGAACCGGATCACGATGATGGCTTCGACACCCGGATTGTTTACGGCCGGTGGCGGCACGGACGGACTGTTAGCGGCGCTGAACGAGGATGGAACGCGGCACAGCGAGGCGAAGCCCGCGGCCGCCGGATCGGTGGTGCAGTTGTTCGGGACGGGATTCGGTTTGGTTGACACCAACCTGGCGCCAGGGCAGTTCTTCAGCACCCCGGCTCGGGTCACGGGAACCGTGGTGGTGTCAATTGGCGGCCGTCCGGCGGAGGTGGAGTTCGCGGGCGGCGCCCCGGGGATGATCGGGGGCGTGAACCAGATCAACGTGAGTGTGCCGGAGGGACTGGCGCCGGGTCCGCAGCCTGTGGCCGTTGAGGTCGAGGGTTTGGCGGGATCGCAGCGGGTATGGCTGCAGGTGCAATGAGCGGATGCGCGCAGCGCCGCTGTCAAATGAGGCGGGACACCACTTACTTTCCGGCGCAAAATGGCCGAACAGCCGGAATCCACCGCCTTAGGATGCGCGCGTCAGCAAACGGCATGCGGGCCGGTTCGGCAGCTCAATCAAAATTCCAGGCGCAGCGCGACCTGGACCTGACGGGGGCGGAAACTGAAGCCGCCGAAGGAGTTCGCGAGACTCGCGATGCCGTTGCTCGCGGGAACGTTGAGGCCCTGGAGGTTGAAAACGTTGAAGACGTCAACTCTGGCGCGGAGACGCACACGCTCGCCGAACGGGAATGACTTCACGAGCGACGAATCCATGGTCCAGTTGAAGGGGCCCAGCCGGTACTGGTTGCGCCAGGGGTGGAGTCCGGTGTTGTAGGCGACGCGGACGACGCCGCCGGTGACCAGCGGCAGATAAACGACGTTCGTATCGTAGTCGTTAGCGTTCAGGTCCGTCGGCTGGCCGCCGCGGGGCCAGGGATTCGTGGGTTTCTGCGCGGGCTGGTAGTTTTCCGGGAGACCGAAGATGCCGTTCCGCAGGCCCGCGGCGTTGTGGCTGTTGATGAACCGCTCGGAGATGTATCCGTTGAACCAGAGATAGCCCTCGATGCAGCGTTCATCGCGCGGATCCGTGGCCAAGGCGGGCGTATTGCGGCAATCGAGAATTCTGTAGCGGTTCCGGTATGCCTGAAATTCGCTCATCTCGCCCCAATTATTGGTGGGGAGCGCGTACCAGGTACTCACGATCGTTCCGGTGCCGGACAGCGTCCATCCACCGAGCGCAGCGTTGAGGAAGCCTCGCGCGTGCCGCAACAGGAGTCGATCCCGGCCCAGGGGCAACTCGTAAATCCAGTTCCAGCGGATGCGGTGCTTGGGAATGCCGGTGTCGCGATCGTAGAAAAGGAAGCGGTTGAGCGCCTGGAAGTCGGTGGGAACGGCGCCGGGCAAATAGGCGGAGGGCGAGACCACATCGTCGCGGAACGAATTGCCGGCGAGACGAAGTGGGTTCGTAAGAGTATAGAACGCCTGAAACCCCAGCCCGCCGTGAAAGCGCCGTTGGATCTCCAGCGCCCAGGTGGAGGTGTTGATGTAACCGCTGCGCTGGAGGATGCGGACGTCGGTGTAGGCGTTCTGATCGTAGGGGCGGCGCAGCACGTTCGAGAACTCGCCGGTCGGCCGGGGCCGGCCGGTGGTCAGATACCAGACGTAATCCGACTGGGTGCCGTTGATGTTGTACAACTGGTCGGAATTGACCCCGTGCTTGCCCTTGTAGGTGAGGCGAATTACTGTGGACTTTGCGATCTGTTTTTCGAGCGCGAGGTTCCACTCGTGGATGCGGAGGCTGGGCTGCGCTCCGTCCATGCCGACCACGCTGCGGCCGCGGCCGACGGAGACGGGATCGTTCAAATCGATGATGTTGGCGCTGTTGACCCCGGCCTGGATCTCAGGGACGGTTCGCAGGAGATAGTTCGAGATGCCGTCCGGGCTTTGACCGGCGGAATTGGGATTGTAAGTGAATTCGGCACGAAACGGCGGGAGTCCGGAGAATTGCGCGAGCAGGGTGCGCATGGGGACGGCCGAGACATAGAGGCCGTAGCCGCCGCGGATGACCAGCGGTCGCTCGCCGGCCATGATCTGATACGCGAAACCGCCGCGGGGCCCGACATCGAAGTAATTGGAGGGGAAGAGCCGGCTGGGCCTGCCGAGCTCGGCCGCGCTCTTGAAGGCAACGCCGACCTGCTCGAACACGGAAACCACCTCCGGCGATGTAGCCCCGAGGCGATAGTAGTGTTCGAGCGGCTCGGGGAACATCAGGGAGTGGCTTTCGAGGTCGAAGGCGGACAGAAGGTTGTCCTTCTCCGTGAACGCGGGGTTGATGTCCCAGCGGACGCCCGGGGTCAAGGTGAGGCGCGGCGAGACTCTCCAGTTGTCCTGAACGTAGAGTCCCCAGTTCCGCTCGCGCACCCGCATGATGCCGCGCTTGAGGCCTACTCTATACGTGCCGCCGTAGCCGAGGAAAAAATTGGCGGCGTCATGGCCGGTCTGGGGCGTCACCGCCGGATTCAGGGTAGTGCCGGTGGTGGATGATTCGAGCGCGGTGGCAAGGCTGTTGAAGGCGACCGAGCCGGAAATGACGCCCTGATCAGGAAGCAGATGCTGCTTCTCGTCGTGATGACGGAAACCGAAACCGAGATTGTGAGTGCGGCGGATGAAGCTGTAGTTCTGATCGAGATTCGAGACCATGCTGTAGAGCTGGCGCCGGTTGTCGCCTTCGATGTAGCTCATGAACCCGGTGCTGGTGATATTGGGCCAGCCGATTTCTCCGAGCGGGTTGGGTAATCCCAGCTCCTTGGACCAATCTTTGTCGACCGGCCCGGTTACGGTGCGCGAGATTTGCCAGGTACGGTTGGCGAGCGTCTCGACGAACAGCCCGGGCGAAAAGGTGTGGATCCAATTCAGGGCAACGGACCGACCCTTGACGGGCAGGTACGTCGTGTTGGCTTCCAGGTTGGACGTGGGCGCGCCCGTGCTGCCGGAAGTACCGATGAAGTGGGCCCGGCGGGTACCGCCGTTGACCTTGACGTAGACGTTGTCTTTTTCCGAAAAGCGATGGTCGATGCGCAGAGTGGAGGGGTTATCGCTGATATTCGGATAACCGCCGGTGGGGACGACGACTTTGAGATTGTTAGCAACCAGCGGATTGGTGATGTCAGTGGGCAGAGGGGTGATCTCGTAAATCCGGCGGGCGAGGGGATTGAGGCGCTCGATCGGGATCCGATTATTGATGAACGGGTCGCGCACCGAGACCAGGCGGCCGTTAGGCAGCTCTTCGAGACGAGTGGTGAGAGGGTCGTAGAGAGCGATGCGGCGGCCCTGACTGTCGATCACGCCGCTGAAATCGCCGGCGCGCATGGCCGCGGTGGGGACGCGGAATTCGCGCGTAATTCCCTGCACCCACTCGGCGCCCTCCCGCGAAAAGAAGAAAAAAGTACGGTGCCTCCCGTTGTAAAGCTTCCTGCCGTTGAGGCCGAAGCTGGGGAGGATGACGGGCCCGCTCACGGAGCCGCCAAACTCGTTGCGGATGAGCTTGGGCGTTTGGAAGGGACGGCCGTCGAAGAAGACATCCTGCCGGGCGCGGGCAACGCCGAAGGCGTTGTTGCGGTGCGTCTCGAAGACCGCGAAGCGCAACTGGTTGCTTCCGCTCCTGGTGGTGACGATCACCGAGGTCGGGCGCGTATACCTCGCCGAGGAAGTGCTGGTTTCGATGCGAACCTCACCGATAGATTCGAGACCCTGGAGGTTGGCGGAGCCGCCGAATTCGCGGTTATTGGCGGCAGCGCCGTCCTGCACGTAATCGCTCGAGTAGGTCATCAGGCCGCTCACCCGGATGCCGCCGTTGACATTGTCGATGGCTTCGACCCCCGGCGTAACGTCCTCGATCAGAACGTTGAGATTGCGCCCGTTGACGGGGATCTCCTGGATACGCTGGGCATCGAGCGTCGAGGCGTCGGTGGGCTCGGCAGTCGTGACCAGCGGGACGGTTTCGGTGACCTGGACAGTCTCGGTGACCTGGCCGGGAACGAGCACGGCGTCCACCACGGCGACGCGGCCGGTCTCGAGGGTAATCTCGCCCTCCCAGGATTTCATGCCGGACATTTCGACACGGATGCGATACTTACCGATGTTGACCGGCGGGGTGGCGTAATAACCTTCCGTGTTCGAAACGGTGTTGGTGGCGCGGCTGGTGGCAAGGTGGAGGATAGTGATCCTGGCGCCGGGGATGACTCCGCCCGTCGGGTCCGTCACAGTGCCCTGGATCGTTCCGCCGCCAGCGCTCGACTGTGCCGAGAGGGGGAAAGCGAAAGCAAGGATGGCGATGATCCGGCTGTAAGTCCCGATCTCAGAATTTTAGCGCAGCGCACGTGAAAAATCAGGCTCGCGGGCTGAGACACTGGAAACCGGTATGGAACAGGAACTGAGTGCTCCAGCCGCCACGCGGCGGCTTCCGATCGGGGCCGAGGTGGTGGCGGGTGCCGGAGTTCACTTCCGTGTCTGGGCTCCGCTGAGAAAGCGCGTGGAAGTGGTGCTCGAGCGCGCGGGGTCCGCGGTGGAGCTGACAGCCGAAGCGGGCGGATACTACAGCGGATCCGCGCCTGACGCGCGCCACGGCACGCGTTACCGCTTTCGTCTGGACGGCGGCGGCATGTTCCCGGACCCTGCATCGCGCTTTCAGCCGGAAGGTCCTCATGGACCATCGGAGGTCGTCGATCCCGCGCTTTTCCGCTGGACGGACCAGGCTTGGCCAGGCGTCGAGCTCGCGGGTCAGGTGATCTATGAGCTGCACGCCGGCACGTTCACGCCGGAGGGGACGTGGCAGGCCGCCGCGCGCGAGCTGCCGGCGCTTGCGGATCTGGGCATCACTCTGGTGGAGATGATGCCCGTGGCCGACTTTGCCGGCCGTTTCGGCTGGGGCTACGACGGCGTGAACCTGTTCGCGCCCTCGCGTCTCTACGGCGCTCCCGGCGATCTCCGCGCCTTCATCGATCGCGCCCATGCTTTCGGGATCGGGGTGGTGCTCGACGTTGTCTACAACCACTTCGGGCCCGACGGGAATTACATCGGGGAGTATGCGCGCGACTACGTGACCAGCCGCCGCAGGACCGACTGGGGCGAGGCCATCAACTACGACGGCGAAAACTCCGGCCCGGTGCGTGAGTTCGTGCTCGCCAACGCCGGCTACTGGATCGGGGAGTACCACTTTGACGGGCTGCGCCTGGATGCCACGCAGAACGTGTACGACGATTCCGGGGAGCACATTCTGGCCGCCATCGCCCGGCGCGCGCGCGAAGCCGCAGGCGGGCGCGGAATCGTGATCAGCGCGGAGAACGAGCCGCAGCAGGCCAGACTGGTGCGGCCCGCGCACGCCGGCGGCTACGGCATCGACGCGGTCTGGAACGACGACTTCCATCACAGCGCCCGGGTGGCGCTGAGCGGCCACAACGACGCGTACTATAGTGACTACCTGGGGAAGCCGCAGGAGCTCATCTCGGCGATGAAGTACGGGTTTCTCTATCAGGGCCAGTGGTACAACTGGCAACGCAAGCGGCGCGGCACGCCGGCGCTTGACGTGGAGCCCGCGCATTTAATCCACTTCCTCGAAAATCACGATCAGATCGCAAACTCGGCACGCGGCTGGCGGCTGCACCAGTTCGCCAGCCCGGGGCGCCTGCGGGCAATGACCGCGCTCCTGCTGCTTGGTCCCGCCACGCCCCTGCTGTTTCAGGGACAGGAATTCGCGTCGTCACGCCCGTTTTTGTACTTTGCCGATCTGAATCCGGAGATCAGCGACCTGGTGCGCCGGGGCCGGCGCAAGTTCCTGTCGCAATTTCGCGCGCTGAAGCTCGAGGAAATGCGCGGGCGGCTGAGCGATCCCTGCGATCCCGCCACCTTCGAGCGCTCGAAGCTTGACCACGCCGAGCGCGACCGGAACCTGGAGGCCTACAGACTGCATCGCAACCTGCTGCGGCTGCGGCGCGAGCAACCCGTTTTCCGCCAGCAGCGCCGCGGCGGGCTTGACGGCGCGGTACTCAGTGAGTCGGCGTTCGCGCTCCGGTTTTTCGGCGGCGAGCAGGACCACCGGCTGCTGATCGTGAACCTCGGTGTGGACTTGCGGCTGGACCCCGCGCCGGAGCCGCTGCTGGCGCCGCCGGAGGGCTGCGCGTGGCGGATTCTGTTTTCGACTGAGCATCCCGACTATGGCGGATCGGGAACCCCGGCTGTCGATCGGGAGGGCGAGAATTGGCGCATTCCGGGCGAAGCCGCCGTCGTACTGATGCCGGAACGCACGGAATCGCGTCCACGGGAGTGAGGACTTATGTCAGGCGCGGTCCCCGATATTTCTACGCCCCTGTCTCCCATTGAATCGGCGGCCCAGGAAATCGGCAGACCGGTTCGCACCATCCGCTGGCCCGCCGAAGGCGAGAACCCTGAAGTCCTGCTGACCCGTGAATGGCTGGTGACCAACGGTCTCGGCGGCTACGCGTCGGGCACGATTTCGGGCGTCATTACCCGGCGCTTTCACGGTCTGTTGATCGCGGCGCTTCCGTCCCCGCTTGGCCGCCGCATGATGTTCAATGATCTGGCTGAGCACATCCGGCTGCCGGATAGGCGGCTGGTGATGCTCGGAGGCGAAGAGCGGGCGACGCACCTGAAGCTGCACGGCGCCGAGTATCTGCGCGAGTTCCGAGTCGAGCTGGGACTGCCGGTGTGGACCTATCGTTTCGAGGACATCACGCTCGAGAAGCGCATCGTGATGGTGCACGGCCAGAACACGGTCCACATCTGCTACAGGGCGGTGTGCGCGCGCTGCCGTGTCCGGCTGGAGCTGCGGCCGGCGCTGCACTTCCGGCCGCACGAAGGCGCGCTCGGCGGCCCCCTGCAGGAGCCGTACGCGACCACTGTGGTGCATGACCGCTACGAATTCTCCTGCGCCGAGCCGGGACTGCCGCCTTTGCGCACGCTCGTCTTCGGCGAGGGCGCGGCGTTCACCTGCGATGAACGGTACATCAAGGAAGTGCTCTACCGCATCGAGGAGAGCCGCGGGTACGAGTTTCGCGGTGATCTCTGGAGCCCCGGCTGCTTCCATTTCGAACTGAGCGAAGGCAGCCAGGGTGCGCTGGTCGCCTCGACCGAGCCCTGGGACATCATCCGCGCACTGTCGCCCGAGCAGGCGATGCGCCTGGAGGTGGAGCGGCAGGAACTGCTGCTCGAGCGCGCGCACCCTCCGGCGAGGAGCGGATGGGGCGCCGAACTGGTGCTCGCCGCCGACCAGTTCGTCATCGCGCCCGCCGGGCGCGCCGAAGACATGGCCCGCGTGCATGCGATGGGGGGCGAGCTGCGGACCGTGATCGCGGGCTACCACTGGTTCACCGACTGGGGCCGGGACACGATGATCAGCCTCGAGGGGCTGACGCTTTGGACCGGACGACAGGCGGAAGCCGGCTGGATTCTCCGAACCTTCGCGCACTATATTCGCGACGGCCTGATCCCAAACATGTTTCCCGAAGGCGAGAACGAGGGGCTGTACCATACCGCCGACGCCTCGCTCTGGTATTTCCACGCCCTCGGGCGCTATCTCGAGATGACAGGCGACCGGCAGACGTTGCGCGCGCTGCTGCCGCAGTTGCTCGAGATCGTGCTGCACCACTTGCGGGGAACGCGTTTCAACATCCATGTCGATGCGGCGGACGGACTGCTGGCGCAGGGCGCGCCCGGCTACCAGCTCACCTGGATGGACGCCAAAGTGGAAGACTGGGTGGTGACGCCGCGACGCAGCAAGGCGGTGGAGATCAACGCACTGTGGTACAACGCTCTGCGGCTGCTCGAACGTTGGGTGCAGGAAGAAAGTTGGGAGCAGCACCACGCCTCCGAGCTTGCCGATCATGCAGAGAGGGCGCGCGAGTCGTTCAACCGCCGCTTCTGGTACGAACAGGGCGGCTATCTCTACGACGTCGTCGACACGGAGAGCGGCGAAGATGATTCCGCCTGCCGGCCGAACCAGCTCTTCGCCATCTCGCTCGATTTCCCGGTGCTCGAGGAATCGAGGTGGAAGAGTGTCGTGGAAGTCTGCCGCGACCGGCTGTTGACGCCGGTCGGGCTGCGGTCGCTCTCGCGTGATCACGCCGATTATAAGCGGAATTACCGCGGCGACCTGCGCACGCGGGACGCCGCCTATCACCAGGGCACGGTCTGGGGATGGCTGATCGGGCCGTTTATCGACGCATGGTTAAAGGCGCACCGCGGCGATAAGAAAGAGGCACGCAAGTTTCTTGCGGGTTTCGAACCCCACTTAAGCGAGGCCTGCATCGGCACCATCGCCGAAGTCTTTGACGCCGAGGAGCCGTTCACGCCCCGGGCATGCGTCGCGCAGGCCTGGAGCGTCGCCGAGGTGCTTCGCTGCTGGGTCAAGACCGCGGAGTAGGCGCTCCCGGGCATCCCGCCCGCACCGATCACGTGCTTTCTCGCGAAGCTTACGAGCTTCCCGTCCGGAAGCCCGCCCGCTGTAGCGCCACGCGCCGCCGCCGGCCATGCCCCGCGCCGGTCTTGCAATGGGGCTTTTTCCACGGGGCCTCCCGGGGGCGCTGCCGCCAGAGAGGCCCGAGATCGTCTTCCATTGCTTGCGCGGAACGCGTTACGCTGCCGAGGCGCTTCGCTGCCTTCTCAAGACCGCGGAGTAGGCGCCGGCGCGATCTCGAAAAGCGAGAGCTGCGGTTCCGGCTCCCAGAGCTCGGGCCTGTAGTCGACCCCGCGGTCCGCCAGTCCGTATCGCTTGCGGACGCGCTCCATGCGCTCGGAGATCATCTTTGGATACTCGCCGCGCAGGAATGCACTGCTTTGATAGCGCTCGTGGTAGCGGCGCACCTGGTGCGGAAAATGCTCTTCGAGGAACGGAAAGAACGCCTTGCGGGCGCAAGGCTTCAGGAACAGCACGTTTGTTCCGATCGAGCCGGTGCCCGCGCGCGCGGCCGCTTCCGCCACGGCGGCCATGTTTTTTTCCGAGTCGTTGATGAACGGCATCACGGGATTGTGGAGGACCGCGACGCGAATGCCGGCGGAGGCGAGCGCGCGGACCGCGTCGATCCGGTTCGCGGGCCGCGGCGCGTAAGGCTCGAGCAGGCGCGCCAGCTTTTCATTCATGGTGGTGATGGTGATGCAAATGTGAAGAGTGTTTGCCCGGGCGATTGCGGAGAAGAGATCGAGATCCCGGGTCACCAGGCCGGACTTGGTCACCAGGCTCAGCTTCCGCCTTTTGTCTTCGGCGAGCACCGACAGGATGCCGCGGGTGACGCGGTAGCGGCGCTCAGCGGGCTGATAGGGGTCGGTCGCGGTGCCGATCGCGATGGAATCCGCCGCCGGGATCTTCGCGAGCTCACGGCGGAACGAGGCCGGATCGAAGCGCTTGGCATAGATCTGCTCTTCGAACTGGCGCCACTCGTGGAGCTCCATGAACTCGTGGGTGTAGCGGGCGTAACAGTATTTACAACCAAACTCGCAGCCGCGGTAGGGGTTGATGGTCCAATCGAACGGCATGCGCCGGCCGCTCACCCGGCCAATGAGGCTGCGGGTTTCGAGCTCGAAATAGCGGACCCGCCGCTTGGCCTCGAGCAGATCGCCGGCGGCGGCAAGGCGAGCGATCCCGACCAGGCCGGAGGGAGGATCGTCCGGGAAGAGCATGGCGTTATTTTCGCCATTTATTCGCCATAAGTCAACCTTTGCGCACGCACTTAATCACGGTTAGTTGGACACCCTTGGGCCAGCGCCTGCCCGGCCCCGCCCCGGGCGGGACAGGTGCGCGGTGCAGGCGTAGCCGAGTGCTGGCGCCCGTGCGCGGCGCCCCGGCATAAAGTTCGAGAACTCGTGCCCGGGATCGAAAAAGCACTGGTCTTGCACTGTTTTCGCGTTGTTCTCAGCCTGTTGACAACCCTACTGTGCATCCTTTATGCTGGTTTACAGTTCGCGAGCTGACCTTCTGCTCTTGCGCTACCCTTCCGAGTCTCCGTGTGCGCGCCCGCAAGTGCGACTCGGTGGCTGTGCTATGATAGGGACCCGGCCAGGAGTCGGCCCCGAGGCTT